>SKNK01000079.1 GCA_007120565.1 Nitriliruptoraceae bacterium
C
Organism: Nitriliruptoraceae bacterium; assembly: GCA_007120565.1. Lineage (GTDB taxonomy): Bacteria > Actinomycetota > Nitriliruptoria > Nitriliruptorales > Nitriliruptoraceae > CSSed11-175R1. The sequence goes on from SKNK01000079.1 coordinate 2, forward strand.
GAGACTCAAGGGGTGGGTCGCCCGCTTGAGCGTCGGCGACCAGATCGTCGGCTCGGTAGCGGCGTCCCTGCTGCTCATCGCGCCTGCCACGATCCTCGCCGGCCGCCTCATCAACGTCAGCTTCCCCTGGCCCGGCATGGTCGATCCCGACGCGGCGACCGGTGCCTCCCACATCGTGACCCCGGCGGCGACCCTCGCCGGGTTCGGGATCGGACTGGCGCTCCTCCACGCCCGTGGCGGGTTCGACCACCGCGGGACGCTCGGCCGTCGCGCGGTGCGCGTTGCGGTCGGTCTGGTCGGCGTCGTGATCCTCTGGCAGGGACTCGGCGCGGTGTTCCCTGGCGGGGAACAACCCATCGACCTCGTCCTTCGCTACCTGCGCTACGGGTTGGTCGGCGCCTGGGTCGGTGGGATCGCACCCCTGCTGTTCGTCCGCTTCGGTCTGGCCGAACCCGGCGACAGCGAGGTAGCGGAGTCGAACGTGGTGTCGTGACTCGTGCCGGGGTTCGGGAACCACAGCACGCCGCTACCGTTGGCCGTGCGCAACGTTCCTGTCGCGCTGATGAGGAGCAGCCACGTGGTGAGCAGGGCAACCTCGGATGCAGACGCGGTCGTGATCGGGTCGGGCCCGAACGGTCTCGCCGCTGCGCTGACCCTGGCCCGACAGGGGTTCAAGGTCACCGTGCTGGAAGCGGCGGACGAACCCGGCGGCGGCACACGAACCTACGAGGATCCCGAGGTTCCGGGCCTCTTCCACGACCACTGCTCCGCGGTCCACCCGATGGCGATCGCGTCACCCTTCCTGAAGACGCTGCCGCTGGAGCGTTACGGGCTGACCTGGCGCCACCCGGAGATCCCGCTGGCACATCCGCTGGACGACGAGCCTGCGGCGATCCTGCACCGTGACCTCGCGCTGACGCTGGCTGACCTCGAGGAGGATGCGGCCACCTGGGAGCGGCTCTTCGGACACGCGTCGCGTCACATGGATGCCTTGGCCGAGAGCCTCCTCGGGCCGGTGCTGCGCGTCCCACGGCACCCCTTCGTGTTGGCACGACAGGGCCCGACGGCCCTGCTCCCGGCGAGCCTCGTGGCGCGGACGTTCCGCACGACCCGCGGTGCCGCCCTCTTCGGCGGCATCGCGGCGCACACGATCGGGAGGCTCGACCAGCCGCTGACGACCGCGATCGCGCTGGTCCTCGGTGCCGGCGGGCACTCCTATGGCTGGCCTGTCCCCGAAGGGGGATCGCAGGCCATCTGGCGGTCGATGGTCGCCTACCTCGAGGACCTGGGGAGCGAGGTCGTCACCGGGGTGCGGGTGCGCGACTTCGCCGAGCTGCCCCGGGCCAGGGTCGCGCTGTTCGACACCTCACCCACCCAGTTGGCGCAGATCCTGGGTGGTCGGCTCCCGGAGCCGGCACGGCGCCGTGCGGAGCGGTGGACCTACGGCCCCGCCGCCTACAAGCTGGACCTCGGCATCCGTGGGGCGGTGCCGTGGGCGGACGAGTTGGCTCGACGGGCCGGGACGCTGCACCTCGGCGGCACCTTCGACGAGATCGCCGCCTCCGAAGCTGCCGTGGTCGCGGGAGAGCTACCCGAGCGGCCGTTCATCCTCGCCTCGCAACCTCACGTCGCCGACCCCACCAGGGAGGCGGACGGCATCACGCCGCTGTGGACCTACGCCCACGTTCCGCACGGATCGACGGCAGACGTGGCCCCGCTCATCGAGGCACAGCTGGAGCGGTTCGCGCCCGGGATCTCCGAGCAGATCGTCTCACGCAACATCACGACCCCCGCCCAGTTCGAGGCCAGCAACCCCAACCTGCATGGCGGCGACATCGCCGGTGGGGCCAGCACGGTCAAGCAGCTCGCGGCGCGGCCACGGATCGCGCCGGATCCCTACGCGACCTCGGTCCCCGGGGTGTTCCTGTGCTCGGCCTCGACGGCTCCCGCACCGGGTGTGCACGGGATGTGTGGCTTCCACGCCGCGCGGTCCGCCTTGCGCGTGTTGACCGCCTGACCGAGACGTCACGCACCGACCTCGGCGTTGCCGAGGGTTCGCGCGTGGAGTGGCTCGAGTGGTCAGCTCAGCTTGCGGAAGTCCCAGGTCGCCAGCGTGGTCGGCTCGAAACGGATCCAGGCGTGGTGGTCGGCGGGTGGTAGTGGCTCATCGGTGCCGCGGTAGCGGCGGGAGAACCCCCGCAGGACCGCGTCCGGCACCTCGTCGTCCGGCACGAACCGGTAGTCCAGCCGTCCGGATGCGCCGCGCAGCTCGACGTACTCCTGGCCGCCATCGACGGTGAACGCGCAGCGCGTCCCGGACCGCAACCTCGGGGTGCGCTTGGCCTTCTCGAGGTTCCAGACCCAGAACGCTCCGTCGTGCCAGACGAACCACACGGGCGCGACGGCCGGCCAACCCTGGTCGTCGAGGGTCGCCAACCGCAGGACGCGTTCCTCGTCCAGGAACACCTGCAGTTCGTCCTCGTTCATGGTCAGATCGGGCATCGTTTCCCTTGCGGTCGGCTGCGGAGCGGGCCGAGGAGGACGGTAGCCTCGCCTCACCCACCACCTGCGAGCCAGCCATGTCCGAGCGCACCACCGAGCGTGATCCGTTCGCGCCGATCGAAGCCTCGCCACGGTTCGCGACGCCGCTGGCGGTGGTCGGGTTCGGATTGGCGCTCGCGGCGCTCGCCTTCCGGCTCGAGGTGGTCGCGGGGCCGCTGGGGATGGCGGTGGGGCTGATCGCGCACGTCAAGGGCAGCCGGCTCGGGATCCCGGCGGCCATCGCGTCCGGTGTCGCCATGATCGCGGGGATGGCGATCTCGATGTACCTGCGTTGAGCGTACGCGGGTAGGC
>SKNK01000315.1 GCA_007120565.1 Nitriliruptoraceae bacterium
CGGACCGCACCTGCGGTCCATCGGGGCCTCGAGGAGGTGCGAACTTGAGCCAGGCAGTGACCGAGGCGCAGGCGTCCCAGGCGAGCGACCACGCCAGGACACGAGCGGCGGCCGATCCCGGACCGGGTTCCTCCCACGGAGCGAAGCCGGTCAAGCACATCTTCGTCACGGGCGGCGTGTCGTCGGCGCTCGGGAAGGGGATCACCGCGGCCTCGCTCGGGCGACTGTTGAAGGCCCGCGGGCTGCGCGTGACCTTGCAGAAGCTCGACCCCTACATCAACGTCGATCCTGGCACGATGAACCCCTTCGAGCACGGCGAGGTGTTCGTCACCGACGATGGCGGCGAGACCGACCTGGACCTCGGTCACTACGAGCGGTTCGTCGACGAGAGTCTCCATCGTGGTTCGAGCGTCTCCTCGGGGCAGATCTGGCAGTCGGTCATCAACAAGGAGCGTCGCGGCGACTACCTCGGCAAGACGGTGCAGGTGATCCCACACATCACCGACGAGATCAAGTCACGGATCCTGGCCGTTGCCGAGGGTGTGGACGTGGTCATCACCGAGGTCGGCGGCACGGTCGGGGACATCGAGGGCCTGCCCTTCCTCGAGGCGATCCGCCAACTGCGCTACGACGTTGGTCGCGAGAACATCCTGTACGTGCACTGCGCCCTGGTGCCTTTCATCGCCGCAGCGGGCGAACTCAAGACCAAGCCGGCGCAGCACTCGGTCCGTGAGCTGCGATCCATCGGTATCCAGCCGGACGTACTGGTGTTGCGCAGCGACCGTGACCTCGACGAGGGGTTGCGTCGCAAGGTGGCGATGCAGTGCGATGTCGGCGAGGACGCGGTCATCGCCGCGGTCGATAGCCCTTCGCTGTACCTCATCCCGCTCGCGATGCGTGAGGAGGGCCTCGATCGCGTCGCGGTCGAGCGGCTCAAACTGCCCGACATCGAGCCGGACCTCTCCGGTTGGGATCGACTCGTCGACCAGGTCCAGAGCGCCCAGGAGCCCGTGACCGTCGCCATCGTCGGCAAGTACGTCGAACTCCCCGATGCGTACCTGTCCGTGGTCGAGTCCCTACGGCACGGCGGTATCGCCGCCGGGGTCGATGTCCAACTGCGCTGGATCGCCTCTGACGACCTCGCACCAGACCGCACGCGTGCCGGAGATGCCCACGATGTTGCCGAACGGCTCCTCGCCGGGGTCGACGGCGTCCTGGTCCCCGGCGGGTTCGGGTTCCGGGGGGTCGAGGGCAAGATCGCCGCGATCAAGTGGGCACGGTTGCACGGCGTCCCCTTCCTTGGGCTGTGTCTGGGCTTGCAGTGCGCGGTCATCGAGTTCGCCCGCAACGTGGCCGGCATCCCGCTCGCGCACTCCTCGGAGTTCGAGCCCGACACACCCGACCCGGTCATCGACATCATGCCGGACCAGCGCGATCTGACCGACAAGGGCGGAACGATGCGGCTCGGCAGCTACGCCGCCAAGTTGCTGGAGGGCAGCGTGACGCGCGCCTGCTACGACGATGAGCCGGTCATCTACGAGCGTCATCGGCACCGGTTCGAGGTGAACAACCGGTACCGCGAGGCGCTCTCTGATGCAGGGTTGGTGTTCTCGGGCCTGTCACCGAACGACCGGCTGGTGGAGTTCATCGAGTTGGCCGACCACCCCTGGTTCGTCGCCACCCAGGCGCATCCGGAGTTCAAGTCCCGTCCGACGCGGCCGCATCCGCTGTTCCTCGGTTTCGTGCGCGCCGCACGGAAGCATCACCGAGAGGCGCTCGGGCGGCTCCCGGTCGACCTCGATGAGCCAACCGCCGGTGAGGTCGCGGCAGCAACGAGGTTCGACGCCTACGAGACCGAAGGCGCGGCGTCGGCGGCCCGCCGATGAGCAGCCGCTCACCGAGCCGTGCGGTGGCTGTCGTCGAGGATCTGGCGGTGACACCGTGACCGAGGCTGAGCCCGCCTGGTTCCAGACTCAGGAGAGCCGCACGGCCTACGAGGGGTTCTCGACGGTACGTGTCGACACCGTCGTCACCCCCGATGGCAGCGCGGTCGAGCGCGAGATCGTCGAACACGACGACGCGGTGGCGATCGTGCCCCTCACCGATGCGGAGGAGGTGCTGCTGCTCAAGCAGTACCGCCAACCCGTCCAGGCCTACCTGTTGGAGTTACCGGCCGGGACGATGGACGTCGATGGTGAGCGCCCGGAGCAGACCGCACAACGCGAACTGCAGGAAGAGGTCCATCACCGCGCGGAGCGCTTCGAGTGGCTCACGACCTTCCACAACTCCGCGGGGTGGTCCACCGAACGGACCCACGTGTTCCTGGGAACGGGGTTGTCGCTCGCACCACCCCCCGACGCCTTCGAGGCAAAGGCGGAAGAGGCGGACATGGAGGTCGTCACCATCCCCATCGATGCCGCCCTGAACCTGGTACGGCGTGGGGAGATCACCGATGCGAAGACCGTGATCGGCTTGCTGCTCGCAGAGGCACACCGCCGGTGAAGCATCGCGTCCCCTCGTCCACGCCGAGAGCCTCGTCATATAACGATGTAGGGGCGACGAGGTGACACGTTGATGGCAAGCAGCGGTGAGGTCGCGGCAGCGTCCGACGCCCCGCGTGGCGCGCCGGTGGGGGACAACCTCGTGCGCCGCTACCTCGACCATCTCCAGGTGGAGCGCGGGTTGGCGAACAACACCGTCGACGCCTACCGCAGGGACCTCTCGGTCTACGCGGTCTTCCTCTTGGAGCGACGGATCGACGATCCGCGACACGTCACCCCTGAGGACATCGAGGCCTTCATCGGATGGCTCCGCGAACGCCCCTCGGGAACCGGACGCCCGTACGCCGGGTCCACGGTCTCGCGGATCGTGGTCGCCGTGCGTGGCTTCCACCGCTTCCTCGCCACCGAGGGGCTGGTCCAGAACGACGTCGGCGCCGATCTAGGTGCCCCGAGCGGGGCCCGCTCCCTACCCAAGGCGCTCTCCGTCGACGAGGTCACCCGGCTCCTCCAGGCCCCGGTGGGCGATGGCCCACTACCGGTCCGTGATCGGGCGATGCTCGAGGTGCTCTACGGAGCGGGCCTCCGGATCAGCGAACTGACCTCGGCGGACGTCGACGACCTCGACCGGCGAGAACAGCTCATCCGGGTGAGAGGCAAAGGCGACAAGGACCGCATCGTCCCGTACGGCGACATGGCTGCGTCCGCCCTGGAACGATGGCTGGTCGCCGGACGTCCCTCCATCCCCCCACGGGCTCCCGCGCTCTTCGTCAACGCCCGGGGTGGCCGCCTCACTCGACAGGGGGTGTGGAAGCTACTGCGCAAGCACGCGGAGAGGGCGGGGTTGGCGACCGAGGTCTCGCCCCACACGCTCCGCCACTCCTTCGCGACGCATCTGCTGGATGGCGGTGCGGACATCCGTGCTGTGCAGGAACTGCTCGGCCATGCGAGCGTGACGACGACACAGATCTACACGCTGGTCAGTCGACGTGCGCTCCAGGAGGTCTACGCCCGCACCCACCCACGAGCGCTGCGTCGCTGAACGGCGCCTCCGGTGTAACGTGCGCGGTCGCAGCCTGCTGCCTGGCCCGGTTGCCTCACACCCGTCTCCTACGACGCGAGAGGACAGGATGTCCGGACGTCTTGCCATCACCGAACTCATCGGCCGCAAGCGCGACGGTGGTGAGCTCACCAGCGACGAGATCTCCGGGTTGATCCGGGCCTACGTCGCCGACGAGGTGGACGACGCGCAGATGGCTGCCATGTTGATGGCCGGAGTCATCCGTGGTTTCAGTACCGATGAGGCGGTCGCGCTGACCGAGGCGCTGGTCGCGTCGGGGGACACCATCGACCTGTCCGGACTCGCAGGACCTACCGTCGACAAGCACTCAACGGGCGGCGTAGGCGACGGCACCTCGCTGGTGGTCGGCCCACTCCTGGCCGAAGCGGGATGCCAGCTCGCCAAGCTGTCCGGACGGGGGCTCGGCCACACCGGGGGCACGCTGGACAAGCTGGAGAGCATCCCCGGCTTCCGCGTGGATCTCGAGCCAGCACAGCTGCGTGAGCAGGTGTCCACCGTCGGGTTGGCGATCGCTGCTGCCACCGCAGAGCTGGTACCTGCCGACAAGCGGCTGTACGCCCTGCGCGACGTCACCGGCACCGTTGCGAGCCCGGCGTTGATCGCCTCGAGCGTGATGAGCAAGAAGATCGCCGGGGGAGCGGGACACGTCCTGCTGGACGTCAAGGTCGGCGACGGTGCGTTCCTTCCCGAGGCATCGTCCGCTTCGGCGTTGGCGCAGCTGTGCGTCTCCATCGGCCAACGTGCGGGTCGCCGTACCGGTGCTCTGGTTACCGACATGTCGCAGCCTCTCGGGGACGGGATCGGCAACGCCCTCGAGATCGCCGTGGCGATCGAGACCCTGCAGGGTCAGCGGGGGGGACGGTTCCGGGAGCTCAGTCTCGACCTGGCATCCGCCGCGCTCCAACTCACCGGAGAGGCGCCGGAGACCGCACGAGGCCGTGTCGAGCAGTTGCTCGACTCCGGCGCTGCCCTGGAGCGCTTCGCCCGTTTCGTCGAGGCACAGGGCGGTGATCCGCGGGTCGCCGACGATCCCTGGGGTGTGCTCCCGGCCGCGCCGGTCGTCAGGGACTGGAGCCCCGGAGATGGCTGGGTCGCATCGATCGCGTGTCGGCGGCTCGGCGAGCTCGCGGGCCAGCTCGGCGCCGGGCGCCAACGTCAGGGAGACGATGTGGACCCGGCGGTGGGGCTGGATCTGCTCGTACGTGTCGGCGATCAGGCGTCTGCCGATGCTCCCGCCGTCCGCATCCATGCCCGCTCCGACGCGGCCGCTGAGCGCGTCCTGCAGGAGCTGCCAGAGCTGCTCATCCTGACGGATGAGCCGGTGGCACCGCCGCCGCTGGTCCACGACCGGGTCGGTGTCGCCTGACCTGCCGGTCCTGCCGGCGAGGACCATCATCGCCACGCCATGCCGCTGAGCCCCACTTCGGGGCCACACCAACCAGGTCAGTTCCGGCTGACCAGCCCCCGGTGGAAGGCCTCGACGACCGCTTGGGCACCGGTCTCGACCTCGAGCTTGTGGTAGACGCTGGTGAGGTGGTTCTTGACGGTCTTGATCGACACGAAGAGGCGGTCGGCGATCTCGCCCGGACGGAGGCCTTCGCTGAGGAGTTGCAGGACCTGCCGTTCCCGTGCGGTCAGACCGGCACCCGCTCCGACCGTCCCCGGCGTGCGCTGGGGGAGACCGTCGCTCAGGTAGCGGCCACCCTCGCGCACCGCGCTGATCGCCTCGAGCAGTTCCACGATCGGGGCTGACTTCGAGATGAAGCCATCGACCGGGATGGCGAGCGCTCGTTCGACCGACAGCTCGTCGTCGTGCATGGTCAACATGATGATCCGCAGTTCGGGCCGATCCTTACGCAGCTGCTCGGCGACCGTCAGCCCGTCGACCTCCGGCATCGCGACGTCGAGCAGCGCGAGGTCTGGTTGGTGTTGTTTCGCCAGGTCGAGTGCTTCGGCTCCATCGGATGCCTCGGCGACGACCTCGACGTCGGGTTCGCTGGAGACCGCTTTGACGATGCTCTGGCGCACGAGGACGTGATCGTCGGCGACGAGGACCCTGAACATGTTCAACTCTCCACTGTCGTACTGGCTCCTGCCACCGATGGGCGGGATGGCACGCGAAGCGTGACACGGGTCCCACCGCGATCAGCAGGTTCGATGGTCAACTCTGCCTGCAAACGGCCCGCGCGGTCTCGCATGGAGGCGATCCCCACACCCGACGTAGCCGGTCGCAGTTGGGGGTCGAGACCGATGCCGTCATCCTCGACCCGTAGGAGCAGGTGATCTCGGTCTCGATCGATCATCAGGGTGATCTCGCTGGCCTCGGCATGGCGCAGCGCGTTACTCAGGGCTTCCTGCGCGACGCGGAACACCTCGTCGATCGTGGTGGCGTCCAACGGCAGGTCGTCGAGCACGATCAGGTCGAGGCGAGGGCCATGAGCGGTCCGGACCTCGCGCAGATGACGTTCGAGCCGAGCGCCGAGGGCGTCTTCGCGGGAGATCCGGAGCCCGGAGATGGTGTGCCGCAGGTCGAGCAGGGCCGATTCGGCCACCCTGGCCAGACGCTGCGCCTCGGCAGTCGACGACTCATCGCGGAGTGCGAGCAGCTCCAGCTCCATCCTGAGGTGGGCGAGGGACTGTGCCACCCCATCGTGGAGGTCCGAAGCCAGCTGCCGACGAGCGGCGTCGACCGCTCGAGAGCGTGTCCCGTCGAACAACCGAGCGTTGTCCAGCGCCAGACGCGTGTCGTCCGCGAGCGGCCGAAGGTCCGACCGGGCATCCTCCGCGAGCGCCGGATCGTCGAAGCCGACGAACAAGGCCGCCGACGGGGTCTCGCCGCCACCCATCGGCAGCACGATCCAGTGAGGCACGTCGCCACAGGTCTCGGCAAGAGGTCCCGGAAGTTGCTGCGGCCGGTAGATGGTCGATTGCGTCGAGGTGGCCACGGGGCTCAGTTCATCGACGAGAACGTGCCCGTGGAGATCCAGCACACGACCGGTCCGGCCAGCTTGGCGATACCCGCCACCGTCCTCACACAGCAGGAAGGCGGCGGTCACGTCATCGAACCTGCGCACCTCGTTCATCAGGTTCGCGGCGACCGTCGAGACGTCGAGGCCGCCGGGAACCTCATCCGCGATGGCCTGCAGCGACGAGAGCAGCCGGTTGGCCTCCTCGAGGATGCGGCGGTCGCGCATGGAGCGATCCTCCATGACCTCGCCAGCCGCAGCTGCGGTGACACCTGCCAGTGGCGGGAGCAGGATCGTGGCGATCACCCCGGCGATACCGAGTGCCGCCGGCTCCTCGGCGAAGGCGAGAGCGACGAGCAGCATCGAGCCGAGCACGCCCCCCGCCGCCAGTCCCGCCCAGAGTCCTTCACGCGCGGCCGGCCCGGCGACGGCCACCAGAACGAAGGGGAGGAAGGGCGCGACCTCGAAGCCGGTCAGCAGGACGATGAGCGCGGCCACGACCAGGTCCGCTCCCAGAAGGAGGCGACGACGGGGGAGCAGTGCGGTCAACAACACGTAGACGATCAGCGCGGGGAAGAGCCAGCCAGCCTCCAGGAGATCCATGTCTGCGCCGAGCATGAGCACCGGCGCCAATGCCACCGCGACCAGGCGGGACCACCGGTCGATACCGAACGCGGCCACGCCACGGACCAGCCAAGATCGCTTGCTGGAACGCATATGCTCGTCGAGGCGCGTCTGCAGAGAGCGTGAACTCCCACCCTCAGCACGATCTCGCACCCGCCCCACTCCCTTCACCCACCTCGCTGCGTTGACCCCGCCACATCGGGGGATGATACTCCCGAGCCGTTCGAGACCAAGAGAGGTAGACATCGTGCCACGCCAGGGGGGGCAGGGCCAGATGTCGTCGTCCGCTGGCCACTGGATCCCCTCGCCCGGCACCGCAAGCGGGGGGATGCCACCGCCTCCCACCGTAGGGCCATCACCGGTCCTCCCTCCCTACGCCGCTGGGCCAGCCCAGCCGTACGGGATGACCATGCCAAGCGTGACCCCACCCTACGGCGGCGTTGCTGGCGGAGCCACCGTTTCCCCACCCACCCGGGGCCAGCGCTCGGATCGCGAGGCCGGCATGGACCTCGTTCGGGTCCCAGGGCGCCTGGTCCCCTTCACGCCTCGAACGTTGGCGGACACCCTGGATGTCACCCTCACCGCTCTCCGCGGCGGCGGGGGTTCGGTGCTGGTCGTCGTGTTGGCGATCCTGCTTCCCGAGGTACTGCTCCGTGAGGCGCTGACGTTGCGCTTCACCGGGCCGTTCACCACCGACCCTGTCACCACGCTGGAGGCACCTGCCGCAGGGTTCGCCTGGCTGATCCTCAGCACGCTCGTCGGCCTGTACCTGGGGCTGGTGATCAGCGCCGCCATCGTGGCCTTGCTCGGCGCGCGGGATCGGGGCCTCCCGTTGGGTGTTCTGGGCGCCATGAAGATCGGGTTCGCTCGCTCGGGAGCCACCTTGGGTGCGAGCGTCCTGGCAGCGATCGGCATCGTCCCGCTCGCCTTCGTCGGTCTCGTGATCGGCATGATCCTGGCGTTCGTGCTCCCGTTCGTCGGGCTGTTCCTGATGATCCCCGTGATCCTGTTCGTGCCGCTCCTCGGCTACCTCGTCAGCTTCCTGCTGATCGCCGTCGCCATCGAGGAGGGGCACGGTCCCTGGCGGACCCTCGTGCGGACGCTGTCGCTGATCCGCCGAGGGTTCTGGCGGAGCCTGCTCGTCACGCTGGTGCTCGCCGTGCTGCTCCTGGCGATCATCGCGGGGCTCTTCTTCGCCGGGTTCCTGCTGTCGACGGCGATGGGGGAACTGGACTGGATGCTCCAGGTCGTCGGAAGCGGGCTGTTCGGCGCGATCTCGACCCCGTTGTACGCCTCCGCCGGGTTGGTCCTCCATCGCGATCTGCGTGTCAAGGGAGAGGCCTACGACCTCCGTCTCCGGGCCCGCGTCTTGGCAGGTACCGGGTGACAGCCCGCCGTTCCGCCAACGTCGTCGAGGTCGGTCGTGACCCCGAGGAGGTCCGCGATGCCGCCCGGCAGGTCCTCAGCGATCCGGTGTTCGACCGCGATCCGTCGCTGTTCGAGCGTGCCGTTGACCGCTTCTACGAGTTCCTCGCGGAGCGGTTCGATGGCCAGGTCTTCACCGACGTGCTGACGAGCACGACCATGGCCTGGATCGTGGCAGGTGCCGCCCTCATCCTGCTCACCCTCGCGGTCTGGCGCTGGACCCGGGGGGTGCGCGTTGACGCCACGACCCTGCCCGACCCCGTCGACACCGCGGGACGCAGCGCGAAGGAGTGGGCCGACGATGCCGACGATGCCGAGGAACGTGGTGACCTCGAGACCTCGCTTCGCTACCGCTACCTCGCCGTGGTTGCGAGCCTGGAGGAGGCGGGATGGCTCGCACCGGTCCCGGGGCGAACGATCCGTGAACTGGATCGTGAGCTGGGGCAGCGGTGGCCAGATCGTCCGGACGGGATCCATCAGGTCGGGCAACGAGTGGAAGCGGTCATCTTCGGTGGTGCTCGAGCCCGACCGGAGGACCTCCAGGCGGCCCGAGACGCCCGGCACGTGCTGGATCAACGGAGCGTGGGAGCTCAACGATGAGTGCACCCACAGCGCAGACCGCAGGGCCCTCTCGGTGGTGGATCCCCGTGGTCGTGGCGATCGCCGTCCTGCTACTTGCGGTGCTGTTGGTCGGCCCTGCGGCCCAGCCACCCTCCGGGCCACCGCTCGATCCTGGATCCTCCGCGCCCGATGGCTTGCTTGGTCTCGTTCGTACCTTGGAAGCCCTCGACGTCGAGGTGCAGTTGACCAGTGCACCGCCGGAGGACACCGACACCCGGGCGCTGCTCCCCGTGGATCTGCTCACCGAGGAACAACGCGAGGCGTGGTCCTCGTGGATCGAGTCGGGGGGCACGTTGATCCTGCCGGACCGCTGGTCCGATCTGCATGACCGCGAGGTGAGACGACCCGGTTTCGCTGACGGACGCGTGCGGGAGCAACGTCGCGCGGGGTGTCGGGAGATGCCAGACGAGATCGGCATGGTCGTGCACGACTCGTGGGGTGAACTCCCGCACGAGCCGGACGAGGTGGCCTGCTTCGGCGACGAGGGTGACGCTGGCGACGGCGGCTGGCTCGTTGCTACGACGGTGGGGGAGGGCAGGATCATCCTGCTCGGCTCCGCGGCTCCGTTCACCAACGGCTGGCTGGCGGAGGGCGACAACGCGGTCCTTGCCGCCGCGCTGTTCGCTCCCGGTGACGCCGACCGGATGGTCCTTATCCCGAGGGACCCCTCGGCGGAGGTCGACGCGGGCCTCCTGGATCTGGTCCCGGATGGCGTGTGGCGCTTGCTCCTGCTCCTCCTGCTGGCCGTGATCGTCGGCATCATCGCCAGAGCCAGGCGGCTGGGCCAGCCGGTCGAGGAACGGCTACCACCGGTGTTGCCGAGCGCCGAGCTCGCGACCTCCGTCGCGGGATTGACCCGCCGGGCGGGTGACCGCGAGGGTGCGGCCCGGATGCTGCGGGATCGGGCTCGGACCGCGGTCGCCCGATCCTTCGGGATGCCGCAGCACACCGATCCCGCCGATCTCCTCCGTCGCTTCCTCGTTGCGTCTGCGTGGGAGAGATCGGACGTGGCACCCGCGTTCCTGGATACGCCGGTCGCTTCGGACGATGACCTGCTCGCGGTCAGCCAAGCCGTCTCCCGGGTGCTGCGAGAGCTGTCCGGGAGCGCGACGGTAGACCACGCAACGCCCACGTCGACCACCCCGGAGACCGCACCGAGCCACTGAACGACCACGACCCGACCAACCCTTCCCCCGACACCTGGGAGCCAACGTGAGCGACCCGTACACCGACCCACCCGACCCCACGGCCCCGCCGGACGCACCCATCCGAGCGCCCCAGGCTCCACCCCCGACGCCGCAGGTGCCTCTGGCCTCCGAAGGCGAGGCGTCGTCGGTGACGGGATCACCGAGCCAGCCGGGGGATGCCTCGGCGGTCGATGGGGAGATGGAGGACGCTGCCCGCGAGTCCCTCCAGCGGGTGCGCACCGCGATCGGCGAGGTCGTCGTTGGGCAGGATGGCATCGTGACCGGGCTGCTGGCGGCGCTGCTCGTCCGTGGGCACGTCCTGCTCGAGGGTGTGCCCGGTGTGGCGAAGACGCTGCTGGTCACCAGCTTGGCACGCAGCCTCCAGGTCGACCATGCGCGTGTGCAGTTC
>SKNK01000028.1 GCA_007120565.1 Nitriliruptoraceae bacterium
CGCCGCCTCCGCCGCTGCCACCACCCCCGCCTCCCCCACTGCTCGACGAGGACGGAGCGGTGGAGGTGCCGCTCTGCGCGGTGCTCACGTTGCGGAACGCGCTCTGGCTGGTCCACCAGGCGGCGGTCCCGGCAGCGGCTCCTCCTCCCGCGGCAACAGCAAGCTCCTGCATCACGCTGCTGAACCGCTCGTACCAGGAGTCCGCGAGCCCCAGCGCGATCGCGTAAGGCAGCAGGCTGATCGCGGGATGGTGGTGGTCGATCCCCGGCTGGCCCGCGGCCCACTCCAGCTCTTCGCCTTCTACGGTGCGGATGAACTCCTCGAACGACCGGGCTTGTGCCACGGCATCACGGCCCTCTGAGTTGAGGGGGAGGCGATGGTGCTGCCACACCCCCGCGATGACCCCCCAACCCATCAGCACCAGCAGCCCGATCGCACCACCGGCGAGGGTGTGTAGCGGGGTCGCGAACGTCACCGCCCCGATCACCGCGGCAGCGAAGCCGAGGTAGAGCACGAACATGATGAAGCGGAACCAGGTCTCGGCCAGCAGCCCACCCTGGTCGTGCCGGAACCCGTGGGTGTCGAACACGGACTTGCGGCGACCGGCCAGCACCACCTTGGTCCGGTTGACCCGGCTGGCAACCGACCTGTCGTAGGTCCCATCGAACACCGCTGGGGTGCCGTTCGGCAGCAGGCTGTGCACCACCTCGGCATCGATGGGGTGGGCGTTGACGATGCCGGGCCCGACGGTGACGGTGAGCTCCTCCCGCTCGCTAGTGAAGCGTCCACCCGGCTGGGTCTCGGTGCGGGTGACGATGAGGTTGCGCTGATCGAGGTCGACCAAGGTGGCCAGGAACAGTTGGTCGTCATCGTTGCGCAGCCGCAGCCCAGCGACCTCCGGGGGGTGGAACCCGAAGGGTGGGGTTGGCAGGGCGGTTGGGTGCTCGCGGTCGTGCAGCGCCGGGTCGGTCACCCGGTCCCGGTAGACCTTCTGCGCAGAGAGCGCTTCCCACACCAGGATGGGTAGGGCGAGCAGGGCCACCAGTAGCAGCGCCGCGGCAGGGCGGTTGAGCGGCCATGGCGCGCCGATCAGTCGTGCCACGCTCAGCCCCCGCCGCTGACCGAGTTCGGTGGCCTCAGCCGTCGCGACATCAGCAGCGGCCGTGAACGCCGCGGCGTCCAGCCGCACCGCGACGGTCGCGGACTCGTGGTCGCTGAAGGGACCGAACCTGAAGGAGGCGCGCTCGCCGTCGATGACCGGGTCCTGGGCGCAGCTACGCGTTGTGCCGCGCGGGCCCTCCACGCAGGCGGCGTAGAGGACCGGTCCCGGGACCTCGACCGTCATGCTCGACGATCCGATCGAGGTCGGCCAATCGAACCCCGGGGCGTCGATGCGAACCTCGACGATGCCGGGCTCGTCCTCGAGTTCGTAGTACCACGGCGGGGCGGTGTAGCGGATGCGGTAGGGGTAGGTCCCGGGATCGAGGATGGTGTCGGCTCGTCCGATGCGGATACGTGGGCCGGTCGGCCCGGACTCGATCGCGAAGTCCCACGGATCGGCGGCGTCACCACGATCCACCTCGAAGTCATCGAAGCCTCCGAAGCCCTCAGACCCTCCGGCGCCGTGGAAGGCCGTCTCCTCGTCGAGGTCGCGGAAGATGCCCCGACGCTCCTTGCTGAAGGTGACGTCGAGTTCCTCGACGACCTCGGTGGTCCCATCGGCGGTGATGGTCACGTGCTGGTCGAACCGGTCGATCTCGAAGGCACCGTCGCGTTCGATGATCCCACCGACGACGCCGATGCCGATCGCGCTCGCGACCACGACGGCGCCGGTGACCAGTGATCCGACAACGCGCGGACGGATCCTCATGCCTGGTCCTTCTGGAGGTCGACGTCGACGCGCTGCCGTGCACGTTCATGCTCGAGGGCGAACATCTCCCCCCGAGGCATGCCGAAGGGGCGGGCGAGGAGCCAGCCAGGGAAGGTGTCGGTCAGTTCGCGGTAGCGAGCGACGCGATCGTTGGCGAACCCTCGGGCGAACGCGATCCGGTCCTCGGTGCCGCTCAGCTCCGACTGCAGAGCACGGAAGTTGCCGTCGGCCTTCAGATCCGGGTACCGCTCCGCCAGTGCGATCAACCGCCGAACAGCTACGCCGAGGTGGTCCTCGGCGACCTCGCGTGCGACCGGACCCGACGTCGACACCGCCTGGGCGCGGGCGCGGGTGACCTCGTCGAGGACCTGGCGTTCGTGGTCGGCGTACCCCCGCACGGTCGTGACCAGCGAGGGGATGAGGTCGTGGCGGCGCTGTAGTTGGGTGTCGACCTGTGCCCACGCCTTGCGCACCGCAACCTTGGCGCGGATCAAGCGGTTGTAGAGCCAGACCGGGGCGAGCGCCAGCACGACCAGGATCCCGACCCCCACCCAGACCATGTCGTCGCTCTCCGTGATGCGTCCGCGTGGACGCTGCTAGCCGTTGGCCTCGCGGCTGCTGGCGTGGTCGGATGCCTGGTCGTTCGAGTGGTCGGCTACCTCGTCGTCAGAACGGTCGACGGCGTGGTGGTCTTGCTCGTCCGCAGCTTGGTCGTCGGAGGCGTCTGCTACCTCGTCGTCGCGGTTGCGGTTGTTCCACACGATGTAGGTGGCGCCGAACAGGATCACGCCCGCAACGACCATCCCGATCCAGCCAAGGCGGTTGACGACGTTGCTGAGCGCGTCCTGGGACTCTGATCCGAACCGGCTGAGCTCTCTGGTCGCGGTCGGGTCCGCCAGCATGACGGCGACGAACGCGGCACACAGCACCGTGACGGCGACCCCGATGACCCGTTCCCACCTCTTGTTGAGGCCGGCCCG
>SKNK01000265.1 GCA_007120565.1 Nitriliruptoraceae bacterium
GTCGCGGGCCTCGCCCTTGACGACGTCGAGGTCGATCTCCGGATCCTGATCGACGAGGTTCGCCGTCGGCGGGATCACCCCGTCGCGCAGGGACTGGATGGCGAAGACGGCCTCGACGGCGCCGGCCGCCCCGAGGGTGTGCCCGGTGACGCCCTTGGTCGAGGTGACCGCGATCCGGTCGGTGTGATCCCCGAAGACCGCCCGCAGGGCGCGTCCCTCGGCAGCGTCGTTGAGCGGGGTCGACGTGCCGTGGGCGTTGAGATGGTTGACCCTGGTGGGATCGAGGCCTGAGTCCTTCAGAGCGCGTTGGATAGCGAGCACGGCCCCGCCGCCGTCCTCTGGCGGTGCGGTGGCGTGGAACGCATCCGCCGACCCACCGACCCCGGCGAGGACCGCCAGGGGTGTGGCGCCGCGGGCTTCCGCATGCTCCCGGGTCTCCAGCACGAGCACGGCAGCGCCCTCACCGATCACGAACCCGTCGCGGTTGACGTCGAAGGGCCGGGAGGCCGTCGCCGGGTCCGGGTTGCGTGACAGCGCCCCCATCTGACCGAAGGCCGCAACCGACAGCCCGGTGGTTCCGGCCTCGACCCCACCGGCGAGGACGATCTCGGCAGATCCGGACAACAGCCAGTCGCGCCCCATGTGCAGCGCCGAAGCACCCGCCGCGCATGCCGTGTTCACGGTCATGTTCGGACCGCGGCCTCCGGTGCGGATCGCGACCGTGCCCGCAGCGGTGTTGGAGAGCATCTTGGGGATGAACATCGGGCTGACCCGGCCCGGTCCCTTGTCGAGGTAGCGCGGGTACTCCTCGGCCCAGGTCTCGGCCCCGCCGATCCCCGATCCCAGCACGACGCCGACACCGTCGGGATCGACCCCGGACAGCGCGAAGGCATCGTCATCGCCGGTGAGCTGCGCATGCCCCACCGCCTCGCGAGCCGCGATGAGCGCGAGGTGGGTGAAGCGGTCGAGGCGACGCTTCGCGCCACGCCCGAGCTCCTCATCCGGATCGAACTCCGGAACCCGGCAGCTGATCGAGACCGAGGTGCCCTCGGAGACCAGCAGGTCATCGGTCGCGGCAGCGGTGCGGCCGGACAGCACCCCGGACCAGGCATCCGCCAGTCCGCGACCGGATGGGGACATGATCCCGATGCCGGTCACCACGATCTCGGGACGTTCTGACGCCGAGCTCATGTGTCGCTCCTCAACGATGCTGGTCGCCCGCCGGGGCAACGATGCGCAACCGGCGGGGCAACGATGCCAGGAAGGTCAGCCCTGCTTCTCTGCGATCTTGTCCACGGCCTGCTGGATGGTGCGGATGTCCTCGAGCTCCTCGTCCTCGAGCTTGACCCCCGTCTTCTCCTCGAGGACCAGCGTGAGCTCGACGACATCGAGCGAGTCGAGACCGAGGGCCTCGAAGGTGGCGTCGGGCGCGATGTCGTCCTCGGGGACACCGAAGTCCTCGGCGAGTACCTCGGTGATGGTGGCGAGTAGTTCCTGGCTCACGGATCTCTCCTGTGACTGACGGCCGCGGGTGCGGCCGGTCGGGTCGGGTGCTTGCGGTGTTCGGGACGCTGGTCGTCGCCGAACCTGGGGTGCAACCTACGTTAGATGCCCGCTCCCCCGTCGACCGGGAGGACGGTGCCCGTCACGGAGGCCGCCGCGTCCGAGGCGAGGTAGCGGATCGCCGCGGCGACCTCGTCGACCTCGACGGCTCGACCGGTGGGGGCTTGGCCGATCAACGACTCACGGGCGGCGTCGGACAGTTCATCGGTCATCGCCGTGGTCACGAAACCGGGAGCGACGACGTTCGCGGTGATGCCCTTGCGGGCGACCTCTCGCGCCAGTGACTTCGTGAAGCCGATCAGCCCGGCCTTGGATGCCGCATACGCGGTCTGGCCGGCGTTGCCGCGCAAGGCGACCACGGAAGCGACGCTGATGATCCGTCCGTGTCGAGCGCGCAGCATCGGCCGCATCGCCGCGCGAGAGACCAGGTAGGCGCCACGCAGGTTGACCTCGATCGTGCGATCGAACCGTTGGGGGTCGAGGCGCATCAGCAGGTCGTCGTCGGCGATACCCGCGTTGTTGACCACCACCGCCAAGGTGCCGACCTCTGTCGCGTGGGCGATGGCCTCGGTCACGCTGGACTCGTCGGTGACATCGATGTGAAGCGCCTCGGCGGCGCCGTCACATCCTGCAGCGACCTCCTCGGCCGCAGCGGCGTTACCGCCGTAGCCGACGAGTACGTGGAACCCATCAGCGGCGAGGGCACGGCAGGCAGCCGCACCGATCCCACCGCTCCCACCAGTGACGACAGCGACACGGGTCATGCGGTACCTCCACGGCTCGGGCTCCAGGTGAACAGACAGGCACCGAAGGTCAAGCCGGCACCGAACCCGGCGAGCAACACGGTGTCACCGGCCCTCAGACGTCCGTTGTCCCGCGCGTCCGCGAGCGCCAGGGGCACGGAGGCTGCCGAGGTGTTGGCATGCTTGTCGACGGTGATGTGGGTGCGCTCCCCCGGCATGCCGAGCCGCTTGCCGACGGCTTCGATGATGCGGATGTTGGCCTGGTGGCCGACGAACAGATCGACGTCATCGACGGTCAACGACGATCCGGCAAGCACGGAGTTCGCCGCTGTGGCCATGCGAGCGACGGCGTTGCGGTAGACGTCACCGCCGCGCATCGTGAGGTAGTGGGTCTTGTCCTCGAGCACGCCGGATGACAAGGGCCTGCGGGTACCTCCCGAAGCGGTCCACAGCATCGAGGGGTCCGTGCCGTCGGCGCCCAAGGCGAACGGTCCAAGCGACGCCGACTCGTCCGGGACGAGCACCGCCGCGCCA
>SKNK01000072.1 GCA_007120565.1 Nitriliruptoraceae bacterium
GCTGGCTGTGCGGCGGCGGCGGGGCTGGTCCGTGAGCGGGATGCCTCGGTGTTGCTGCTCGAAGCTGGGCCCAAGGGCCGGGATCCCCGGCTCAACGTGCCGGCGGCTGCGGCTGACCTGTGGTTCGGGCGCTACGACTGGGCCTACGAGACCGAACCCCAGTCCGCGTTCGATGGCCGCCGCGACACCTGGCCGCGTGGTCGGGTCGTTGGCGGCTCGTCGATGATCAACGCGATGATGTACGTGCGCGGCATGGACATCGACTTCGACGGCTGGGAGGCGCAGGGTGCGGTCGGCTGGGGCGCGGCCGAGATGACGGCCGCGTTCCGCAGGATCGAGGATGACGTCCGTGGCCCGACGGCACACCGGGGGGTCGGCGGCCCGGTCCGTATCGAGCACCAGCGCGATCCGTCGCCGCTATCGGGTGCGTTCCTGGATGCCTGCGAGGAGTACGGGATCCCGCGCTCCGAGGACTACCACCACCAGCCCGACAGCTGCGGTCTCACGATGGTCACGCAGCGCTCGGGCCGACGTTGGTCGGCGGTCGACGCGTTCCTCGCCCCGCTGTTGCGCGAGCGTGATCCGAGGTTGCGCATCCGTGCCGACGTCGAGGTGGCCCGCATCGTCGTCGAGGGTGGGCGGGCCATCGGCGTCGAGGCGTGGGTCGATGGGCGCCTCCGATTCACCAGGGCCGACCGTGAGGTCATCGTCGCCGGAGGGGCCGTCGCCAGTCCCCAACTGTTGCTGCGTTCGGGGATCGGGCCCGCCGATCACCTGCGCGACACGGGCGTCGAGGTGGTCGCCGATCTGCCCGGCGTGGGGGAGAACCTCCAGGACCACGTCCTGTCCGGGGTCGTTGCTCGTACCGATGCGGACAGCCTCTTCGGTGCGGACCGCGACCCGGCGGCCATCGCGCGGTACCTACGCCATCGCCGCGGGCCCCTCACCTCCAACCTCGGTGAGGCGATCGCCTTCATCCGCACCGATCCGGATGAGCCAGCTCCGGACGTCGAACTGATCGCGCTGCCCTCACCCATGCTCGATCACGGCAGGACCCGTTTCCCCGAACATGGGATGATCATCGCGGCGATCGTGCTGCGTCCGGAGTCGCGCGGGAGGATCCGGCTCGCCAGCGCAGAGGCCGGTACGCCGCCTCGTATCGAGCCGCGCACCCTCGAGGATCCGGGTGGCGTCGACCGACGCCGACTTCGCGCTGGGGTGCGCTGGTGCCAGAAGCTGGCGATGGAGTCCAGCGCCTTGGGACATCGGATCAGCGGGCTCATCGAACCAGCCCTGCCGCTCGACGACGACGCCGACCTGGATGCGCACATCGCACGCACGGCACAGACGCTGTACCACCCCGTGGGAACCTGTCGCATCGGCCAGGACGAGATGGCCGTGGTCGATCCGCAGCTGCGCGTTCACGGGGTCGCCGGGCTGCGTGTCGCGGATGCCTCGGTCCTGCCAACGCTGTTGCGTGGCCACACCAACGCCGCGGCGATGGCCGTCGGCGAACGCCTGGCCACGGAGTTCATCACGTGATCGGGGCTCCCTCACGGGGGTCGTCCCGATGCTCCCGCACGACCTGGAGCCCGTCCGGCGTCGGTCGCTCGGCCATGGCTACGCAGCACGTTCGCCTTCCGTTCACCTACCCTGCAAGGGTCGATCGGGCGCACCGGGGATCCTGCCTCGAACCCGGCCCATCGATCGGTGGACACCGACCACCTTCCCTGATGCCGCCCCGTACGAGGAGCTGACGTGGTCCTGGAGAGGATCGGGTCGCTTGGCGACCTCAAGGCCCTACCGGCTGACGAGTTGCCAGCGCTGGCCGACGACCTGCGTGAGGCGATCATCGCCGCGGTGTCGCAGACCGGGGGCCACCTCGGCTCGAACCTCGGCGCGATCGAGCTGACCATCGCGCTCCACCGGGTCTTCGACTCCCCGACAGACCGGCTCGTCTGGGACACCGGGCATCAGACCTACGCCCACAAGATGCTCACCGGTCGCCGCGAGTTCGACACGCTGCGCCAAGCTGGGGGACTGTCCGGCTATCCCGACCGCCGCGAGTCGGACCACGACATCGTGGAGAACAGCCACGCTTCCACGGCGCTGTCCTGGGCCTGCGGCCTGACCCGCGGTCACGGGAAGCTGTCCGACGACGAGCGTCGACGGGTCGTGGCGATCGTTGGCGATGGCGCGTTGACCGGCGGGATGGCCTACGAGGCTCTGAACAACCTCGGCCATCATCAACTCCCGGCGGTGATCGTCCTCAACGACAACGGCCGCTCCTACGCCGAGACCGTGAGTCGCCTCTCCGCCCGGGCCGATGCGCTGCGCACCGACCCCCGCTACCGAGGACTGCGCGAGCGGCTCGACCACGCGGTCGCCAGGGTGCCGCAGCTCGAGCGGCTGACCGACGCCGGCTTCGAGGCCTTGAAGTCGGTGATCTCCGAGGCGCCCGCCCTGCAGTCCTTCGTCGAGGCCCTCGGTATCCGCTACCTCGGCCCCTACGACGGCCACGACATCCCACGTCTCGAGCAGGCACTCGGTCGTGCCGCTCGACTCGACACCCCGGTGCTCGTGCACGTGCTTACCCAGAAGGGCAAGGGCTACGAGCCGGCCGAGACCGACCGGGTCATGAAGCTGCATGACACCTCGGCGTTCGATCTGACGACCGGCCGTAAGCCGTCGGCGGGGCGGCGCTGGACCGAAGCCTTCTCTGACCACCTCCTGGAGCTCGCCGATCGGCACCCGGAGCTGATCGCGATCACCGCAGCCATGCCCGGCTCTACCGGCTTGTTGCCCCTGGCCGAGCGTGATCCCGATCGCGTCCTGGACGTCGGCATCGCCGAACAACACGCGGTGACCTGCGCCGCCGGGCTGTCGAGCGCCGGCCGGTTGCCCTTGGTCGCGGTGTACTCGACCTTCTTCTCGCGCGCCTTCGATCAAGCCAACCTCGACGTCGGCCTGCACGACGAGCACGTGATGTTCGTGCTCGACCGGGCAGGGATCACCGGCGACGACGGCCCGAGCCATCACGGCATCCTCGACATGGCGTTGGGGTTGCGCATCGCATCGATGACGGTGCTCACCCCGTCGCATGAAGAAGACCTGGCAGCGCTGCTTGATGCGGCAGCAGAACTGTCGGGCCCGGTCCTGGTGCGGTTCCCGAAGGGGACGGTGACCACGGCCGAGGACCTGGGTCTGGCATCGGCTCCGGTGGTCGACGGGCTGTCCGCTCGCAAGGTCCGTGAAGGTGAGGACGTCTGCATCCTCGCGGTCGGTGACCGGACCCGTGCCGCTATCGCCGCAGCTGACCTGCTGGCGGAGGATGGCTATGAAGCGTCGGTTTGGGACGTGCGGAGTGTCCGCCCTGCTGACCCCAGCATGCTGGACGCTGCCGCCTCCGCGCCGCTGGTCGTGACCGTCGAGAACGGGGTCGTCGGTGGTGGCGCCGGGTCGGAGCTCGCCGACCGGCTCGTGGAGCGCGCCGGGCTGCTCCAGGCACCTCCGGTACTGCGACTCGGAGTGCCGGCGAGCTACCTCCCGCATGGCAAGCCCGACGTCATCCTCGCCGAGCTCGGTCTGGACGCCCCCGGCATCGCCGCCGCGACCCAGAAGGTGCTCGACGAGCCGCGTTGACAGGTCCTCGACGAGCCTCGTTGAGGACGGTCCGATGGTCGACAACTTGACCCGAGCGCGTCGAGGGGTCACTATCTGTCCAGCTGCTACCTCAGGAGCGCACGTGCCGACCACCGCGAGTGTCATCGACGGACGTCTCGACGTCCTCGCTGTCCTCATCGTGGTTACCTAGCGCGTGCTCGGCTCCGAGCACGCGCGAACCTCCCGAAACCGGGAGGTTCTTCTCGTAGGAGGGGCCGCTAACCAGGAGAGTCGAGATGCAGATCACGGGTGCAGAAGCGGTGATGCGGACCCTGGAGGCGCTTGGCGTCGACACGGTCTTCGGGTACCCGGGGGGAGCGATCCTGCCGGCCTACGACCCGCTGATCGATGCGGAGTTCACCCACGTGCTCGTTCGTCACGAGCAGGGTGCGATCCACATGGCCGAGGGCTACGCCCACGCCACGGGCAAGGTCGGGGTCTGCATCGTCACCTCGGGACCGGCGGCGACCAACCTGGTCACCGGACTGGCCGATGCCAACATGGACTCCATCCCCGTGCTGGCGATCACCGGACAGGTGGCGACCACCGCGATCGGCTCGGACGCCTTCCAGGAGGCTGACGTGACCGGCATCACGATGCCGATCACCAAGCACAACGAACTGGTCCACCACCCGGAACGCATCGCGGGCGCGATCAAGGAGGCCTACTACGTCGCGCGCAGCGGGCGTCCGGGGCCGGTGCTGGTCGACCTCCCGAAGGACATCCTCAACGCCACCTTCGAGTGGGAGTGGGATGACGCCATCGACCTGCCGGGCTACCGGCCGACGGTGCGTGGTCACGGCAAGATGATCCGTGAGGCGCTCGACCTGATCGCTGGAGCCGAGCGGCCGGTGATCTACGCCGGCGGGGGACTGGTGCGGGCCGGCGCGGCCGAAGAGCTGTACCGCTTCGCGACGCGGCT
The DNA here is from genome assembly GCA_007120565.1 of Nitriliruptoraceae bacterium. Lineage (GTDB taxonomy): Bacteria > Actinomycetota > Nitriliruptoria > Nitriliruptorales > Nitriliruptoraceae > CSSed11-175R1. The sequence continues at coordinate 4,586 of SKNK01000072.1, forward strand.
CGGGTTGCCGGTCGTCACCACGCTGATGGCGCGTGGCGTCTTCCCCGACACCCATGAACTCGCGGTTGGCATGCCGGGGATGCACGGCCACTACGCCGCTGTGCGCGCCCTGCAGGAGGCGGACCTGTTGGTCACCCTCGGCGCGCGCTTCGACGACCGGGTGACCGGCAAGCTCGATGCGTTCGCGCCCTTGGCGAAGGTGCTGCAGGTCGATGTCGACCCCGCGGAGATCGGCAAGAATCGCGACGTTGACGTCCCGATCGTCGGTGACCTCAAGGTCGTGCTCGACCAACTCAACGGCGTGCTGGACGACAAGGCCGACGAACACGACCGGTTCGTGCCGGACGCCGCCGATTGGCGTGCCCACCTCGCGGACATGAAGCGTGACCACCCCCTGCGTTGCGAGCAGCCAGACACCGGGGTGCTCAAGCCCCAGACCGCGATACGCGCTATCCACGAGACCTGGGGCGACGACGCCGTCTACGTCTCCGGCGTCGGCCAGCACCAGATGTGGGCCGCGCAGATCATCCCCTACACCCGCGGTGGCCAGTGGATCAACTCCGGCGGCCTGGGCACGATGGGCTTCGCCGTGCCTGCCGCGATCGGCGCGAAGGTCGGCGTCGGCCCCGACGTGCCGGTGGTGGCGATCGACGGTGACGGCTGCTTCCAGATGACCTTCCAGGAGATCGCGTCGGCGGTACAGCACGAGATCCCCGTCGTCTTCTGCGTGATCAACAACGGCTACCTCGGCATGGTGCGGCAGTGGCAGCACTTGTTCTACGAGGATCGGCTCTCGCAGGTGGCGTTGCCCCAGGACCTGCCCGACCTGCTCAAGCTCGCCGAGGCCTACGGCATCCCCGGCTTCCGGGTGAACACCGTCGACGAACTGGACACGGTGCTGTCGAAGGCCCGCGCCATCACCGATCAGCCGGTGCTGGTCGACCTGCGCGTCGATCCCGAAGAGATGGTCTTCCCGATGGTGCCTTCGGGGGCCAGCAACGATGAGCTGCTCGAGTCCGCCGAGGACTGGCACGCACGCGTGGCTGCGCTGAAGAGCTGACCCCATCCCGTCGAGTCCACCCGCCCAACCCGCCCATCCTCACGTCCACACGGGCGTCGCCCCAAGGGGGTACCAGATGCAGCACGGTCGCCACACCCTGTCGGTCCTGGTCGAGAACAAGCCGGGCGTGTTGGCCCGGATCGCCGGCATGTTCGCCCGCCGGGGCTACAACATCGAGTCGCTGGCCGTTGGTCCGACCGACGATGAGCGGGTATCGCGTCTGACGATCGTGGTCGGTGCCGAGGCGGTCCAGCTCGAACAGATCATCAAGCAGCTCAACAAGCTGGTGCACGTCCTCAAGATCGTCGAGCTGGACGTTGATGCCTCGGTCGATCGGGAGCTGCAGCTGGTCAAGGTCACGGCGGATGCGCAGACCCGCAGTCAGATCATGGAGATCGCCCAGGTCTTCCGGGCGAAGATCGTCGACGTCGATCACGATGCCGTGACGATCGAGGCGTCGGGTAACCCCGACAAGCTGGCCGCGATGCTGGGTCTGCTCGAGCCGTACGGGATCCGCGAGATGGTGCGTAGCGGCACGATCGCGCTCTCTCGGGGGACCCGGTCGATCACCGATGGCTCCAAGCTGCGCATGCAACGGGTGGTCTGATCCGAACGGAGAGCCGCATGTCTGCGGAGACCCACCCGCACCATGTGCAGCTGTTGCGGGACCACCTGTCCGGACGCCGCGTCATCGTGCTCCTCGATGTGTTGGTTGCCAGCGCCGCCTACGCGACGAGGTTGCAGGAGCTGGGCGTCGAAGAGATGCTCCTCGTAGGTGGATCCCGCGGCACCGGCGACATCGACGCCGAGGTAGAACGCGACGCACTCGTGCTCGGCACGGGTGGCGACGACCTCATGGGAGCGATCCGCGCCTTCGAGGCCGCCGTCAGCGACCCGCCGCAGGAGCTCCGGCAGGCGATCGATGCGTTCGATCCTCACGGGGAAGCACTGGTCATCACCACCATGTTCAGCTCGCGTCCGCAGGTGTGTGGTCGCGAGGTGTTCGGTGCACGTGAACCGAGGTGGCTCGGACTCGAGGACAAGACGACGGTCGACGCGTTCTGGGACGCTGCCGGTGTCCGGCGTGCGCCATCGGCGATCGTGGCGGCCGATCTGGACGAGCTGGTGCCAGCCTCGGAGGCCCTCGACCGCGGGCTCGGCACCGTGTGGGTCGCCGACAACCGCGAGGGCTGGCACGGTGGAGGGTCCGGCCTGCGGTGGGTCCGCACACGCGCCGACGCCGAGGCAGCGGCGACGCACCTGGCGGGGATCGCTGACGTCGTACGGGTCATGCCGTTCCTCGAGGGACGGCCGTGCTCGATCCACGGCTGGGTCCTCGGTGGTGAGGTCATCGTCTCCCGCCCCTGCGAAACGGTGATGTGGCGCGAGCCGACGGCCTCGCGGCTGTGGTACGGCGGAGCGGCTGCCACCAGCTGGCGGCCCGACGAGGTGGCCGCCACCGAGATGCGGCAGGTCGCCCGACAGGTCGGCGAGCACCTGCGCGACACCGTGGACTACCGCGGCGTCTTCACCGTCGACGGCGTCCTGACGGAGGAGGGGTTCCGACCGAGCGAGCTGAACCCGCGCTTCGGTGCAGCTATCGCCACGCTCGGGCGCGACTCTGGACTTCCGCTGTACCTGCTGAACTGCCTCAGCATCGATGCGCCGGACCTGGACTGGCGAGCGAGCGAGTTGGAGGAGGCGATCATCGGTGGGAGAGGCTTCGCCGCCGCGTTCCTGATGCTGGACGGCCTGGTGGTGGAGCAACGAGCCGCACGGGTCCTCCGTGACGCTCCGGGTTGGCGCGTCGAGGCCGTCCGAGCAGGGCAGGGGGAGGACGCGCAGGGGGAACCGGAAGCCCCAGGCGAACAGCCTGAGGGCGAGCAGCCTCACGGGGCATCGGTGCCCGATGAGGTGGCGACCGTCGAGCTCGGCCCGGGGCCGACCGGTGCGTTCCTCCGCATCGTCCTGTCGGACCATCCCGATGGCCGCCCGGTCGCGCCGGCGGTCGCGGAACTCCTCCCGGTCGTCGGTGACCACCTCGAGATCGAGCTCCCCCGCCTGGAGTCCGCCCCCGACCTGCGCTGATCTGGTGGGCGGGGTTCGGCACCTTCGTGGGGAGCTCGGCTGGTGCTGCCACGGCCTGGTCAGCGGACGACGGTCATCTCCGCAGCGAGGGCCACGTTGCCCGCCAGCATGTCCTGGACCGGGCAGTGCTCCTCGACGAGCTTGTGCAGTTCGTCGTAGCGCTCGTCCGGCTCGGAGCCCCGGATCGTGGTGCTGACCCGGATCTCACTGCAGCCTGGCCGCACGGCGTCGTCGACGCCGAAGAAGCCACGGACATCCAGGTCACCTTCGACACGGATCGAGATGTCGTCGAAGCCGATGCCGAGGTGCTCGCTCCACACGCGGTACGTGATGGCGTGGCACGCGCCGAGAGCACCCAGCACGTACTCGACCGGGTTGGCCGCAACGTCGGTCCCACCGAGGCTCTCGGGTTCGTCCGCCGCGAAGCGGTGACCGCGAACGCGCACGTCGACCTGTGTCGTTCCGACGAGGTCGAGGTCTGCGCTGAAGGTCGCCTTGCCTGCCGCGGGTGTGGTCGCGAGGACCTCACGTGTCCGCTCGATGGTCGCTGCCAGGGTCATGGGGATCTCCACGGGGTGAAGGGGCTGAGGACGTGCATGCGCGTCGTCCAGGGCGAACGTACGAAGGCTCGGCTGGGTCGGTCAGTGGCGAAGGTCCCCACTCGGAGAGGGCCTCCGGGATGGTCGTGCGGGGGCCTGCGGCCTTGACAGCGCGACCGGCCGTGCGGGCCACGGCCGGTCAGACAGGACACTCTCGAAAGGAGACTTGCGAAAGAAGTCTTTCATCATTAGTCTCCAGGCCATGGAACCCTTTGATGGACACGCCGACGCCGCCACCGACGGCGCCACCGACCCCGCCCGTCCCGGCTGCGACGAGCCCGTCTCGTCGCAGCCGGAGGGCACGCAGGTGCCTCGCCGAGAGCTCCGTGATCCGAGGGAACTGCGGGCCCTGGCGCACCCGTTGCGGCTGAGTCTGCTCGAGGAGCTCGCCACCCTCGGTGAAGCCACCGCCACCGAGCTGGCAGAGCGCGTCGGGGAGTCGCCGGCCAACTGTTCCTGGCACCTCCGCCAGCTCGCCCATTACGGGTTCATCGAGGAAGCCGGCGGAGGCACGGGACGATCACGCCCGTGGCGGTGGATCCCCGAGGTCCAGGAGATCGCGGAGGCCGACGACGAGACGCCGGAGGTGCGGATCGCGCGGGACGCGACGGTCGGGCTGATGTTCGACCGCGACACGCAGGCCTTCAAGGCCTGGCACGCCAACCAGGAGGCGGCTCCCGAGCACTGGCAGCGCGCGAGCTTCAGCGGCCGCGGCATGAACTGGCTGACGGCCGACGAGTTGGCCGCGTTGAGCGCCGATCTGGAGCAGGTCGTGGAACGTCACCTCATCGCGCGCCTCGACCGGGTGGACCCGCTGCGGCGTCCTCCAGGCTCGCAGCTCGTCAGGCTGATGGCCTGGGGGTTCCCTGCCGGCCGTCCCGAGGAACTGCCGGACGAGCACGGGTCGGGCGGCGAGTGGGGTGACGCGGTCGCCGATGGGGCCAACAACGGCGGGGACGACCGGGCGAAGGGGGATGCGAACGACCAGGGGGAGGCAACCTCATGACGACAGCGGTGTTGCAGGTCGACGATCTGGTGAAGGACTACCGCAGCGGGGTGCGTGCCAACGATGGCATCTCGCTGGAGGTCGAGGCTGGCGAGGTGTTCGGGATGCTCGGACACAACGGCGCCGGCAAGACCACGCTACTGAACCAGGTGGTCGGCATCGCCAAGCCGACGAGCGGCAGCATCCGGATCCAGGGTAAGGACGCCGTGGCCGACCCCTCGATGGCGCGCCGGATCTGCTCGATGCAGCCGCAGGCACAGGCCCCGCTGTCCGGGGTGACGCCTTCGGAGTCGATCGAGCTGATGGCGAGGATCCGTGGCGCCTCCCGTGACCGCGCGAAGCAACGGACCGCCGAGCTCATCGACGCCTTGGACATCGGGGTGTGGGCGCGCACCAAAGGAGAACGTCTGTCGGGCGGCGTGCAGCGCCTCACGGCCTTCGCGATGGCGGTCGCCGAACCCGGTCGGCTCGTCATGCTCGACGAGCCGACCAACGACGTCGATCCGGTCCGCAGACGGATGCTCTGGGAGCAGGTGCGTGCGCTCGCCTCCGTTGGTTGTGCGGTCGTTCTCGTCACCCACAACGTTATCGAGGCGGAACGTGCGGTCGACCAGCTGGTGATCCTCGATGAGGGCCGCGTCGTGGCGCACGGCACCCCCTCGCAACTGCGAGGTGACCACGCGGGACAGCTTCGGATGGAGGTCGTCGCGGTCCGTCCCGAGGACGCACGAGCCATCGCGGACCGAGCCTCGGGGATCCAGGCCCCGGTGGTCGCCGGCCGGCGCATCATGGTGCCGATCCACGTGGATGCTGCCGCGGAGGCGCTCACCTGGGCCCAAGGCGAACAACGGGCCGGGACGATCGATGAGTTCTCGTTCAACCCCGTCAGCCTCGAGGACATCTATATCCGTCTGGTCGGCGGCCAGATCGGCGCTGAGGAGGGAGCCGACGATGCGACACTGGACGCGTAGCTTCGCGCTGTTGTTCAAGTGGAACCTGCTGCGCCTACGTACCGACCTGCCGCTGTTCGCCACGGTGCAGACCCTCATCGCTGCGGGGATCGTGATCGGGTTCTCGTTCATCATCCCGGACATCGATGCCGAGTCGGCCCTGTATCTCACCACGGGCGCGATGACGATCTCGCTGATCACGGTCGGCATGGTGGTCGCGCCGCAGGTGGTGGCCCAGCGCAAGGAGCAGGGGCTGCTCGACTACCAGCGCTCGATGCCGGTTCCGCGCCTCGCGATGCTCGCCGCGGACGCGGTGGTCTGGGTCGGGGTCGCGCTTCCTGGCCTCGCTGCGGTTCTGATGATCGCCATGTGGCGGTTCGACCTCGCCCTGGCGGTCGACCCCATGCTCGTGCTGGCGGTCGTCCTCGTCAGCGCCAGTTCCGCCGCCATCGGGTACGGCATCGCCTACGCGACCA
>SKNK01000468.1 GCA_007120565.1 Nitriliruptoraceae bacterium
CGCGTTCCCCGAGGTGCTGAGACAGCTGTCGAGGAAGTTCGTCCTGACGGTCTCGTCCCATCCGCCGTCGGCTGGAGGTGCGGCTTCGGGCACCTCGGCTTCGGGCACCTCCTCGACGCCTTCCTCGGCCTCCGGTGACTCCTCGACGGGTTCAAGCTCCTCCTGAGGCGTCTCTTCGGGAGCTTCGTCTTCACCCAGCGTCTCGGTGTCGGAGCCACACGCGGCCAGAACGACGGCCGCGAGGCTCAGGGCGATGATGTACCTGCGCATAGGTTCCCCCCGTGGGGTGTGGTGTGGATGGAAGGCGTCGAAGCTGAGCGACCGCCTTCTGCGATGGTTCTCGGCTTGCGAAGTGGGGCAGGGTAGACGGCTCACGCCGTGGTCAGCCGACCGTGGCGCGGGTCATCCGACCACCGGCGCTCGCGGTGGTGGAGGGGCACGCGGACCCTCGACGCCGTGGCCATTACCCTTCCACCAACGCTGACCGAAGGAGACGATGGTGCAGGACCTGCCACGACCCGGCGACCTTGTCGCTCTCGATCCCGACGAGTGCGTCAGCTTGATGGAGCACGCTCCCTGGGTCCGGGTCGGGTTCATCTCCGATGGAGCACCCCACGTCCTGCCGGTCAACCACCTGTTCTACGACGATGCGATCTTCTTCCGGACCGCCCCCGGTTCCAAGCTCGGGACCGCAGCCGCTGGTGATCGTGTCGCGGTCGAAGCCGACGGTGGCGACGAGGCGACCCGCGTCGGTTGGAGCGTGGTCGCACACGGCCAGACCGCCATCGTCACCGATGCCGCCCTCGAAGAACGCTTGTTCGCGCAGTCCTTCGAGCCCTGGGCCCTCCCGGATGACAGGAACTTCTGGGTCCGGATCGAGGTGACGTCGATCACCGGTCGGCGGATCGTCCGCGCCTGAGGCGGCAGTCCTCCCCTCAGCAACGGGCGGTGTCGGCGCCCTCGGGCACACGAGCCCCTTACTCCCCGGGCCGGTTCCCCTCCCCAGGTCCCACCGCTTCACCGGGTCCGATCGCCTCCCCGGTCTGGACGCGCCACAGGGCGGCATACCGTCCGTCGGCAGCGAGCAACTCCTCGTGGGTCCCGGCCTCGACCACCTCGCCGGCCTCCAGGACGTGGATCCGGTCAGCGCCACGAACCGTGGACAGGCGGTGGGCGATCACCAGCGTCGTGCGGTCGCGCGACACCCGGGCGAGGGATCGCTGGATCGCGGCCTCGGTCTCGTTGTCGACCGCTGAGGTCGCCTCATCCAGGATCAGCAGCGCCGGATCCCGCAGGATCGCTCGCGCGATCGAGAGCCGCTGACGCTGCCCGCCGGAGAGCTTGATCCCCCGCTCGCCGACGATCGTGTCGTACCCGCGCGGCAGGCTCTGCACGAACTCGTGCGCCTCGGCGAGTTCGGCTGCACGGACCACCTCGGCATCGCTGGCATCCGGGCGGCCGTAGACGAGGTTCTCGCGGACGGTGCCGTGGAACAGGAAGACGTCCTGGCTGACCAGCCCACATGCCCGGCGCAGATCCTGGATCCGAACGTCGCGCACGTCGTGGCCGTCGATGCGAACGACCCCCGAGGTCACGTCCTCGAGGCGCAGGATCAGCTTGACGATGGTCGACTTGCCTGCGCCCGTCGACCCGACGATGGCGTGGCTCTCGCCGGAGGGGATCCGCAGGTCGACGCCCCGGAGGACCTCGGTCGGTGGCGGTGCCCCATCCACCCACGCGCTCTCGGCGTCGTCCGACAGGTCCGTGCCGGGTTCGACACCCGCCATGCCAGCAGCGACGAGGTGGCGGCGGTCGTAGGCGAAGCGCACGTCCTCGAACACCACCTCGCCGTCGATGGCAGGGAGCGGGGTCGCGCCGTCGGCGAGTCCGACGGGTTCACCGATCAGGTCGAGGATGCGTCGGGTCGAGGCCATCGCTCGCTGGTACAGGTCGAAGGTCTCCCCCAGGCGTGTCAGGGGCCACAACAGCCGTTGGACGATGAAGACCATCACGCTGTAGGTGCCGACCGCCAGCTGGCCGTCGATGACCTGCAGGCCTCCCAGGATCAGGATCGCGATGAAGCCGGCCAGGATCGCGATACGCACCAGCGGGATGAAGGCACTGGACAGACGGATCGCTTCGCGGTTGACCTGGCGGTAGGTCTCGGACTCCTCGTGGATCCGCTCCTGCTCGCGCTCCTCCGCGCCGAAGGCCTTGATCGTGGCGATCCCGCCGAGGTTGTTGTTCAGCGCCGCGTTGACGACACCCACCTGTTGGCGCACCGCCGCGTACTTCGGCGCCAGCTTGCGCTGGTACCGGAGGGTGACCCACAGCACGATCGGGACCGGCAGGAACGCGAAGAGCCCGATGATCGGCGACAGGACCAGGTAGGTCCCACCGATCAGCACCACCGAGGTTGCGACGTGCAGGAGTTCCTGCGCTCCGCGGTCGAGGAAGCGCTCGAGTTGGTTGACGTCGTCGTTGAGGATCGAGAGCAAGGTGCCGGTCGATCGTTCCTCGAACGCGGCGAGGTCGAGCGCCTGCACGTTGGCGTAGGCGTCCATCCGGGCCTCGTGCTGGATCGTCTGCGCGAGGTTGCGCCACCGAACGTCAGCGAGGTACTCGGTCAGCGACTCGAGCAGCCACACGAGCACGGTCATCCCGGCGAGGACCAACAGTTGCCCACGTAGGTCGGTCACCCCGGACAACCCCGCGACGAAGGAGTCCTCCTGCTCGACGACGATGTCCACCGCGATGCCGATGAGGAAGGGCGGCGCGATGTCGAGGATCGTGTTCATCACGGACAACGCCGTCGCCGAAACGACCTGC
>SKNK01000268.1 GCA_007120565.1 Nitriliruptoraceae bacterium
CACTGGCGTTCGAGGGTCAGCCGACCGAGGAGCATCCGGAAGTTCATGCCACTGCGATCCGTCAACGTAACGATGGCGGTGACGTCGAGGGGACCGCACACGATCCGGGTCCGGACCAGGGGTCGGTTCTCCGCGCGAGCGCCGGTGTCCTTGACGATCTTGTGGCCGATCACGTCCGCTTCAACGGGGTGGTGTTCCGGTCGAGACTTGGTCCCGAGGACCACGTCGAAGCGCACCCGGGTGAGGGGCTGCCCGGAACTCGGATCCTCGACGGGAGGCAGCTCCTCGAGGCTGGAGACGTGCAGGGCACTGGATCGGGCCCCGGTGTCGAGCTTGCCCCTCAGGCGCAGGTCCCACTCGGGCAGCCACACGTGTTCCTTCCAGCCTAGGACCGGTAGGTCTGCCACCACATTCGCTCCTCGATCGACGTTCGTCCCAGCCTAGAGGTGTTGACGCCGAGGGTCGTGACGGCGGGGCCCTGTCAGGCTCGGGGGTCATCCGCCTCGGCCCCGCGAGGGGCGCCGGCGGTGACGAACCGGATGCAGTGTCGGCTTGCCACGGCGGCTGCGGCCGATATCCAGCACCAGGATCGCCAGGATCCCCGCGGCGAAGCCGGCGATGTGTGCTTCGTACGCCACGTTGGCTCCTCCCGGATCCTGGACCGCGATGAACTGGTAGGCGAGCCAGCCACCGAGCAGCAGCCAGGCAGGCACCTTGACGATGGCGAAGATGACCAGCCAGACCCGGATCCTGACGCCCGGGATCAACCATGCGAGGAGGTAGAGCGGGAACGGCACGTAGGTGAGCACCTTCGCTCGTGGGTGCATGACGAGGTATGCACCGAGTACCGCCGCGACCGCACCGGACGCGCCGATCAAGGGGATGGTGGAGCCTGGGCGTACCAGGGCGTAGGCCAGCGCCGCGATCACACCGCCAGCCAGGTAGAAGAGCACGTACCGCACGCGCCCGAGGCGGTCCTCGACGTTGTCGCCGAAGACGAAGAGGAACAGCAGGTTGCCGAGCAGGTGCCAGATGTCAGCGTGGAGGAACATCGAGGTCACCAGCGTGACGAGCACCCACTTGTCTGCCCCGGCAACGGCGCACGATCCGAGGGTCTCGCTCACCGTCGAGACCGGCAGAGCCTCAAGGGCGAGGACCTCCTGCGGCACCATGGCGAACCGGTAGAGGAACCCGTGTCCCTCGCACGGGTCGAGCAGCAGATGCTGCCAGACGAAGACACCAAGGTTGATCGCCAGCAGCGCCCAGTTGACGTGGGGGCGCCGTCGGGTCGGGTTGATGTCTCCGATCGGGATGACCATGGTCAGGCCAGCCGGACCGCGGATCCATCCCGGCGGTGCACCAGGCGGGCTGACGGGGTCACAGCATCGCGCGGAGACGCAGGAGATCTGACATCGATGCGTCGATGCGGATCCGGCCCCCGAGGTAGGCCTGAGCGAACGTCATCTCTCCGGTCGAGAGGCGGACGAGATCGTCCGAACGAACCGCGATGCGGATGTCCGGCCGGCGGGTCACCGGTTCGTCTGATCGGGTCAAGACGCCGTTGTTCCAGACCCCGTAGCGGAAGAGTTCGAGGTCGGGACACTGGGCCTCGATGGTTCGCCTCCCGGGCATCACCGCCCGTGATGACGGATCCACCTGGGCGAGGCGACCGAGGAATGCGTCGAGGATGGCCTCGACCTCCTCGACCTCTGCCACAGCTTGCTCCTCGTCGGTGGTACAGGCCATCGGGCGCGGCCCTGACGGGTGACCGACGGTAGCACCGGAGCGGGAAGCTACCGTGCTGCCTCGGCGACACCGGCGGCCTTGCTGGTGACGCCCCTCGCGGACACCGTCACACACTCGGGAGTCGATCCGGATGCAGCAGATCTTCCCGGAGTACCGGAGCATGGATCTTCACGACCTGCATGCGGGCCTGACCCTGGATGAAGGGCGCGAGCGCGCCTGGCTGGCGATCGACATGGTCGCCTCCTTCGACGGAGCGGCGACCGTTCGCGGGCAGACAGAACGCCTCGGGGGAGAGGCGGACAAGGTCATCTTCGGACGCCTGCGAGCCGCCGCCGACGCGATCCTGATCGGTGCCGGCACGGTGCGGGCCGAGGAGTACGGACCGGGAGGGGGTTCCGCAGAACGTCGTCAGGACCGCGTGAATCGTGGGCTCGCTCCGCGGCCCCAGATGGTGATCGTCAGCCGGAGCCTCGACCTGTCCCCAGAGCATCGGGTGTTCTCCGATCCGGAGCACCCGCCGTTGATCGTGACCCATGGCCGTGCGCCCGCTGATCGCGCAGAGCAGCTCGAAGCCGTTGCCGAGGTCGTGCGGGTCGGTGATGCGGCCGTCGACCTTCCTGGTCTGTTGGCGTGGCTGCCCTCACGAGGGCTAGGACGGGTCCTGTGCGAAGGGGGTCCGGAACTCAACGGCTCCCTCCTGGAGGCCGATCTCATCGACGAGGTGTTCCTGACCGTGACGCCGAGCGCGTTCGCCGGCACCGCGTCCCGCATCGTCCAGGGTCTCGTCGAGCTGCCCGATCGGGGCTTCGCGTTGCAGAGCGTGCACGAACACGATCACGAACTGCTGTTGCGATACCGGCGTGCTCGCTGAGTTGGCGCTACGGTCGAAGTCAGCATCGAGGAGGCAGCGGATGAACGAAGCGATCCAGAGGTACCTGGAAGCGGCATCAGGCGTGACGACCCTGACCAAGAGCAAGGCGGAACAGATCGCCAAGCAGCTGGTTCGCTCAGGCGAAGCCGCCAGCGATCAGGTCGGTGAGCTCGTCGATCAGCTCATGGAACGGCAGCGCAGCAACCAGGAGGCGGTCTCCGCCCTGGTCAGGAGCGAGACCGCTCGTGCTATCCGGGCGATGGGGCTCGCCTCCCGGTCCGAGGTCGAGCGCTTGCAGAAGCAGGTCGCCGACCTCAAGCGCGAGGTCGCAACCATGGATCCGCCGAGCCGTGGCTCGGGCCCGGCCAAGAAGACGGCCAAGAAGACGGCCAAGAAGTCAGCGGCCAAGAAGACCGCCAAGAAGGCGGCCAAGAGGTCCGCGAAGAAGTCGGCGGCCAAGAAGACGGCGAAGAAGGCCACCGCCAAGAAGGCGGCTAAGAAGTCGAGTGGTTCGTGAGCGGGGACCCGCTCGCGGACCTGCGTCAGGCGATCGACGGCGTCGGTGAACAGCCGGTCGAGGAACGGCTCGCGGTGTTCGAGCGGGTCAACGCGCAACTCGCCGCGGAACTCGCGGCCCTGGACGAGTTGTAACCCTGGCTGCAGCTCGCCGGCGTGTGGACGCTGAACTGGTCCGCCGAGGCACCGTGGCCAGCCGGACCGAGGCACAGCAGGCCATCGCCGAGGGCCTGGTCACCGTCGACGGGGCGCCGGTGCTCAAACCGTCGACCCAGGTCCACGCCGGCCAGGCCCTGGTCCTGTTGGCACCCGCACGGCGGTTCGTCAGCCGTGGCGGCGACAAGCTCGAGCACGCCATCGACCGGTTCGCCGTCGATCCGGCCGGTCGTCGCTGCCTCGACGCCGGGGTGTCGACGGGTGGATTCACCGACTGCCTGCTGCAACGAGGTGCGGCCGCGGTGCTCGCCTACGACGTCGGGTACGGCCAGGTTCACGAACGTCTCCGATCCGACCCTCGGGTGGAGGTCCACGAGCGCACGAACGTGCGGGAACTCACCCCCGAGGACCTCTCACCGCCCCGACCGGACCTGTTGGTGGCCGATCTATCGTTCATCTCGCTCGCCGTGGTACTGCCTGGCCTCCTAGCGCTCCTCGCCGAGGTCGCTGAACGTGAGGCTGTCGTGCTGGTCAAGCCGCAGTTCGAGGCGCGCCGCGAGGAGGTCGGCAAAGGCGGCGTCGTACGTGACCCCGAGGTGTGGGCTCGCTCGTTGCAGCGGGTGGCTGAGGCCGCGGCGGGGGTAGGGTGGCGGGGGTTCGATGCCACCGCTTCACCGCTACTGGGCCCGGCTGGCAACGTCGAGTTCCTGGCTCACCTCACACCGACTGGCGTGAGGGAGGGGCGATCCGAGGTGATCGAGCAGGCGGTGGCCGAGGGTGCAGCTCTTCGAAGCGGTTGATGGTGTCGCGGCGAGGCCGAGGAGGATGGGTTGAGGATCGGGCTGGTGGTCCACGCCGGACGGGAGCGTTCCCTGGAGCTCGCTCGCGCCGCAGCCGAGCGGCTCCGCGAGGATGGCGCGACGGTGATGGTCACGCGCCCGAGCCAACCCGAGGACGTCGATCACGAGCTGCTCGCCGCGGTGGCGACCCCGGTGGAGCCCGACAGGTTCGCCGATGGACTCGACCTGGCGTTGTCGCTGGGGGGAGACGGCACCTTCCTCCGGGCGGCGCACCTGTGTCGTGACCACGACGTACCCGTGCTCGGCGTCAATCTCGGACGACTCGGCTTCCTCGCGGAGATCGAGGTCGATGCGCTCGACGATGCCCTGGTGGCGATCCGTGAGCGCCGCTACACCGTGGAGGAACGCGCAACGCTCGAGGTGACGATCCAGGGGCCTGACGGCGCGCAGCTCGGCCGAGGCTGGGCCCTGAACGAGGTTGCCGTGGAGAAGACCGCGAGGCAGCGTCTGCTCCACATGGAGGTGCGTGTCGCCGACACCCTCTTCGCACGGATCTCCGCCGATGCGTTGGTCATCGCCACGCCTACCGGGTCGACCGCCTACGCCCTCTCGGCCGGAGGCCCGATCCTGTCGCCGACCCTCGACGCCACCCTGGTCGTTCCGGTCGCACCTCACAGCCTGTTCGATCGGACGGTGGTCGCCGGGCCCTCCGAGGAGGTCGTCGTCCGGCTCCAACCCGACCAGGCGCCCGCCCTGGTCTCGTGTGACGGTCGCAACCCGGTGCAACTCGACACGGGTGGGACGATCAGGGCTCGTGGTGGCGGCCGACCGGTGCGTATCGCGCGGACGGGGCCTCCGGACTTCTACGGGCTGGTCCGCGAGAAGTTCGGATTGCGGTGATGCACCTCTAGCTCAACCGGATGGAGTCCCCGGTGCCTGCAGGGGTTCTGGGGCTCCGTATCGGCCGGAAGCCCGGTTCCCTGTACGGATGGACCTGCCTCGCGGCGAACTGCCGACGGGGCCCTCTCGGCCGACCAACCCGAACAGCGGAGGTAGACGTGCCGATCGTCCGTTTCCTCGCTGTAGGGCTTGGGAAGTTGTTGAGCAAGGTCTTCGGCCTGGCGACGATGTCCTTCTTCGGTCGGATGCCGTCCCGCGACGACGATCGGATCGCGCTGATCGGGGTGCTGTCTCTGACCTGGTTGACGCTGGTCGCCGGCGCCGCATGGCCGGCCTTCGCCGAGTTGTTCATCCCCTTCGTCGAGGACGAGCAGTTCGCGAGGATCGCGGCGTTGGCTCTGGCTGTCATCACCCCACCGGCGATCGGGATCGTCACCGCCACGATGCACAACAACCGTGGCGGCGGCGCCAAACAGGCCATGGGCTACGTGGTCTCCGGTTACGTCTACGCCACGGTGATCGGGCTCACCGTCGTTGGCATCGTCGTCACGGTTCCTCTGCTCAAGGCCAGCTACCTCCTACGGCGCTTCACCGTGGCCCGAGTCATGGTGATGATCCCGGCGGGGGAGTACGAGCGCGCCGTCGAGCAGGTGCGCTCGATCCTGAGCGATGCGGGGGTCGACCACTCGGAGGAGGAACTCAACCCGGTCATCCGTCACCAGTTCCGACTGCTCGGATGGATCCTCGCGCGCGTCTTCAACCGGGATGTCGCCGACGAGATGCGCGTGCTGCGCGGTGAACATGAGGGGGAGTGGTTCGAGGTGACCGTGCATGCCGCTGACATCTCGATCATCGGTCGACGCCGCGTCGTCCATCTCGTACGGTCTTCGCTGGTGGAGGTACTCGGTGACGACATCGTCTACCTGACCTGGGACGACGAGTCGCAGGAGTTGGAGAACGACGCCCGTGAACTACGGGAGTTCCTGAAGGAGGGTGACGCGGTCGAGCGGAACCGGGTCGATGACCTCGTGGCCCGTCTCGCGCGGATCCAGTTGGATCAGGAGCCGTGGGATGCGATGCGGCGTCTGCTCTACCGCCTCGAACGGGACAACGAGCGCGTCCGGAGCGAACGGTCCGAGCAAGCGGAGGTCCCGTGAGCGAAGGCGGGCAGCCCGCGAAGGATGAGGATCCCGGTACGCGTCCTCCGGTCCGGGAGCAGGCGTCAGACGGACCATCGCGGTCGGGATCAACCGCGCTCACCTCCCGCGTCTGGCGGGCAGGTCGTACGGGGTGGGCGTTGGTCGGGGTCGCGGCGGCGCTCGTCCTTGCGGGGTTCGTGCTGGCGGAGCTGTCGCTCGTGGTCGTGCCGGTCGTGCTCGCGCTGTTCCCGGCAACGTTGCTCGTACCCGTGTCGGACGCGCTGAAGCGCATCGGTGTCCCTGCGGCACTTGCGGCGCTCGTCGCCTTGTTGGCGGGTCTCGGGCTGATCGCCCTGGTCCTCGGGTTGATGGTTCCCCTCGTGGCGATGGAGCTCCCCGAGCTCGCCGAGTCCGCGGGAGAGGGGCTCGCGGATCTGCAGCGGATGCTGTCGTCGCACCTCGGTATCGAGATCGACAGCATGTCGGAACTGTTGGAAGAGGGTGCAGAGATGTTGGGGGAGGCGGGTGACATCGCCGGACAGGCGCTCGCTGCGGCGATCGTCGCCTTCGAGACCATCGCGGGCGCCCTCATCATGCTCGTGGTGCTGTTCTTCTACCTCAAGGACGGGCGCCGCCTGGCCAACGGGGTACGGCTCACGGCTCCTAGCCACGTCCGCCACCACCTTCGGGAGATCAGCGACCGGGCGTGGTCCACGCTGAGTTCCTACTTCCGCGGGCAGCTGTTCGTCGCCCTCGTGGATGCGGTGTTCATCGGGCTCGGACTCGTGATCCTGGGCGTGCCCCTCGCCCTGCCGTTGGCCGTGCTGATCTTCTTCGGTGGACTGTTCCCGGTCGTTGGGGCGGTGACCACCGGTGCGCTGGCCGTGCTCGTCGCCTTCGCGGACGGTGGCTTGGTCATCGCTCTGATCGTGGCGGGGTTGGTACTGGTTGTGCAGCAGGTCGAGGCGAACATCCTCCAGCCCTACGTCCTCGGACACGCCATCGACCTGCATCCCTTGGTGGTCCTGCTGTCGATCACCATCGGTGCCATCGTCGCGGGCATCTTGGGCGCGTTCCTCGCGGTCCCCGTCGCCGCCATCGTCGCGCGCAGCCTCGACTACCTGCGAGAGGACGGACCGGAGACGCCATCGCCGACCACCTCGCCCGCGCAGGCCAGTTCTGGCGACGCCGAGTAGATCGCGTCTCACAAGCCCCCAGGTCGCCCGCCCGATCGCTCCACAGGCGTCGGGCTTCGCCACCGGATCCTGCCCGGCACGGGTAGCCTGCCGCCTGGCTCGTGCCCCAGCACGGCCAGATCGAAGCAGCAAGAACCCGCCGGCCCTCTGGTCGGCTCGAGGGGACCCGCCGCCGTTCACGCGAAGGCACGCCGTGATCGAAGAGCTGCACATCCGCGGCCTCGGGGTCATCGAGGATGCGTCGCTGCGCCTCGCCCCGGGGCTCACGGTCGTGACGGGCGAGACGGGCGCCGGTAAGACGATGCTGGTCACCGCGCTGCAGTTGCTCCTGGGTATGCGCGCTGACGCGTCGCTCGTACGCCAGGGTGCCGATGCGGCCCTGGCCGAGGCCGCCATCTCCCCCCCACCACCGGAAGGGCGGGAGTGGCTGGCGGAGGGGGACGACGTGTTGGTCGTCTCGCGCGAGATCCCGGCCGAGGGACGCTCGCGGGCACGCATCGGCGGTCGCCTCGCCCCCGTGTCGGCTCTCACGGAGGTCCTCGGGCGCTACGTGGAGGTACACGCGCAGCATGAGCACGTCCGGCTCGCGAGACCCGAGGTTCAGCGGTCGCTGCTCGACCGGTACGCCGGAGACCCACACGGTCGTGTCCTGGAGCGCTACCGGACGGCCTTCGACCGGTGGCGGGAGCTCGAGGAGGCGCGTGATCGTCGCGATCAGGACGCGCGGGAACGCGCCCGCGAGCTGGACCGGCTACGCGCCGAGGTGGTCGAGATCGACGGCGCTGAGCTCGACCGCGAGGTGGATGCGACCCTCGACCATGAGCTCGAACGACTCTCCCACGCGGATGAGGTCCAGCAGGTCGCCGGGGAAGCCACGCAGGCCCTGGGTAGCGAGGGTGCCGGCGAACCCGTCGGGGTAGCGCTCGATGCGCTCCGTCGGCTGCACCTCGACGACCCCGAACTCGAGGAGCTACGCACCCGGGCGACCGGGTTGGCTGCTGAGTTGACCGAGCTGGCCGCCGATCTGCGGGGCTACGGCGAACGTGCTGAAGCCGATCCGGAGCGGCTGGCGAGACTGCAAGAGCGACGACACCTCATCAACCAGTTGTCCCGCAAGTACGGCGCGGAGATCGATGATGTCCTCGCCTACGCCGACCAGGCCCGCACCCGTATCGAGGAGCTGGAATCCGCGGACGCCGATGCTGCGGATCTCGAGCAACGCCGTGCCGAGGCGTTGGAGCAGGTGCGCAGCCTCGCAGCAGACCTGCACCGTGGTCGTTGCACGGCCGCGGAACGTCTCGCCGAGGAGGTGGATCGTCACCTGGTCGACCTCGGGATGCCGCATGCCGCCTTCTCGGTCGCGGTCGAGGAAGGTGGCGAGGACGGGCTGCGAGCCCACGGCGCCGATGACATCACCTTCATGCTCGCGCCCAACCCCGGTGAGCAAGGCCGACCACTGGGCTCGGCCGCGTCTGGCGGCGAGCGGTCCCGGGTCTCCCTCGCCATCGAGGTTGCCCTCGCGGACGTCGATGATGCGCAGGTGCTGGTGTTCGACGAGGTCGACGCCGGGATCGGCGGTGCTACCGCGATGGCGGTGGGCGAGAAGCTGGCCAGGCTGGCTGCCGGGGACGGACCTCACCCTCGCCAGGTGTTGTGCGTGACCCACCTCGCGCAGTTGGCCGCCTTCGCAGACGTCCACCACGTAGCAGAGAAGGGCCTCGCTGGCGGAAGGACCGTCACCACGACCCGCCAGGTGGACGAGGACTCCCGGGTCGCCGAGTTGGCACGCATGCTGGGTGGGGATGCGACCGCGAAGGCCGGGCGCGACCACGCCGAGGAACTGCTCGGTCGCGCTCGGCAGCGACGCGCCGGATGACGGAGACCGTGGAGAAGCCCGATCGCGTCCCGCCACGACGTGAGATCAAGGAGGTCGGCCAGCGGAGCGGTCACCTCCGGCCGCTCCGTTGGATGCTCCCACTCGCTGCGGCGTTACTGGTCCTGGGCGCCTGGACCAGCGTGCCGGACCGGGCCGTCGACAAGGACGGCGAGGCACACGCAGAGCCGTCGACGGCTGATGCTGGTGGCCCGTTGGCTCCCGTGTTGCTCCGGGGGTCGGATCATCGACGGACAGACCCGTCCACGGCGTCCGACTCCCCGGCACCTCAGCCAGCGGCCGAACGTCAGCAGCACCGATCCCTCCGCGGACAGGAGATGCCGGCGGAGGGGCCGGAACCCGCCACGCCGACGGTTCCGGTCGCGCCGATGGCTCGCTTCGAGGGCCTCACCCTCTACGTGCCCTCGGTCGACCCGGTGTTGGTCGGATTCCACGAGGCGGGGACCCGTGACGGCTTCGCCCTCGAGCCGGTCGGTCCGTTGATCGAGAACAACAACACGACCCGGTTCGAGGCGCCGACCGACGATCCCGACGGAACCCCGTATCGCATCCTGCACTCTCGTGGACGGCTCGCCGCGCCGACCTCTGCCGTGGATATCGCGATGCGCGACGATGATCCGGTGCTCTCGCCCGTCGCCGGGGACATCACCGATGTTCGGGAGTTCTACCTCGGCGGAAGGCATCGCGACGTCCGTGTCGAGATCCGACCCGACGCGGCGCCGGAGCTTCGGGTGATCCTGATCCACCTCGACGGGATCGAGGTCGTCGTCGGGGACCGGGTCGAGGCGGGCACCACCGTGGTCGCCGCGTCCGCCAGACGCTTCCCCTTCGCCAGCCAGATCGACTACGTGATCGAGGATGGGCGTTGGCCGCACGTGCACATCGAGGTCAAGCCCGAGGATGCTCCGCGTCCGGGAGACGGCTGATCGACCGGTGCGGCCGGCCTGCCTGTGACAGCCAGACGGTGCCCGTGGCGGTCTGGGCCGGGGGAGGTCGTTGGTGCGTGTCGGGGTCGGCGGCTACGGTCGCTCGGACCGCACCTGCGGTCCATCGGGGCCTCGAGGAGGTGCGAACTTGAGCCAGGCAGTGACCGAGGCGCAGGCGTCCCAGGCGAGCGACCACGCTAGGACACGAGCGACGACCGATCCGGGACCGGGATCCTCTCACGGAACGTCCCCCGTCAAGCACATCTTCGTCACCGGAGGCGTGTCGTCGGCGCTGGGGAAGGGGATCACCGCGGCCTCACTCGGCCGACTGCTCAAAGCCCGTGGGCTCCGGGTGACCCTGCAGAAGCTCGACCCCTACATCAACGTCGATCCTGGCACGATGAACCCCTTCGAGCACGGCGAGGTGTTCGTCACCGACGACGGCGGCGAGACCGATCTGGACCTCGGTCACTACGAACGGTTCGTCGACGAGAGCCTCCATCGTGGTTCGAGCGTGTCCTCGGGCCAGATCTGGCAGTCGGTCATCAACAAGGAGCGTCGCGGCGACTACCTCGGCAAGACGGTGCAGGTCATCCC
>SKNK01000327.1 GCA_007120565.1 Nitriliruptoraceae bacterium
ACCGAAAGTCCTTCAGTGACCCGGAACGTGTTCCTGATCGCCCTCGACGACTTCAACCTCGAGACCATGCAAGGTCTGCCAGAGACCCAGCGGTACAGCTTCCACTCGCTGCTCCCCCAGGATGAGGTGTTGAAGGCCGACGAGTACGACTACGAGGAGCTGCTCGCCAAGGCCAACGCCGAACTCCGCGCATTCGACGGCACCGTCGACGGGATCGCGACCTGGTGGGACTTCCCCTCGTCGGGGCTTGCGCCGGTGCTCTCCGAGCACTGGGACTGCTACGGACCCAGTCTGCGCAGCATCACCGTGCTGGAGCACAAGTACTGGAGCCGCCTGGCACAGCGGGCGGTCGCTGGCGAACATGTCCCGGCTTTCGCCGCCTTCGATCCCTTCATGGACGATCCGCTGGACCTCATCCAGCGGCATGGGGTGGACTTCCCGTTCTGGCTCAAGCCCGTCAAGTCCGTCGGGTCCTACCTGGGGTTCTACATCGATGGACCCGAGGACTTCGAGGCAGCCCTGGTCACCATGCGCGAGGAGATCGGCCAGTTCGGCGATCCCTTCGATCAGGCCCTGGCGCGGGTGGAGCTCCCCCCCGACGTCCGAGCGGTCGGCGGCACCGCCTGCCTGGCTGAAGGCATCATCGGTGGCTGGCAGTGCACCCTGGAAGGCTTCGTCTCCCACGGCGAACCCTTCGTCTACGGCACCGTGGACTCCGTCCGCATGCCGGGCGTGTCGACCTTCCGTTGCTACCAGTATCCGTCGCAACTACCGCTACCGATCCGACGTCGGATGGAGCAGATCGCCAAGGAGGTGGTGCTCCAAGCGGGCCTCGATCACTGCTGCTTCAACGCCGAGTTCTTCTACGACAAGGAAGAGGGCCAGATCTGGATCCTCGAGATCAACACCCGGCTGTCGCAGTCGCACTGTGATCTGTTCGCGAAGGTGGATGGGGTCTCCAGCCAACGGGCGATGCTCAGCCTCTCGCAGGGTCGCCGGCCCCGGATGTTGCATCGCGAGGGCGAGTTCAACGTGGCCGGCAAGTACTTCCTCCGAGCGACCGAGGACGGCGTCGTGCGCTCCGCACCGTCGGACGAGGACATCGCCGCGGTGACCGAACGGTTCCCGGGGACCCGCGTGGAGATCGACGCGACCGAAGGGGTCCGCCTCTCGGAGATGGCGGTGCAGGAGAGCTACAGCTTCGAGCTCGGACGGGTGCACCTCGGTGCAGACGACCACGACCAACTCGACGAGCGCTTCGAACTGATCTCCGAGATGCTGCCCTTCGAGTTCGATCGCTGAGGCCGGCTGCTTCGCTGGCTCTTCTCCCTACGGGGAGTCAGCCGTAGGTCTCGACCCACTCGATGGAGACCCCGCCATCGCGGTGCGCCAAGCCCATCTCGATGCCGACCCCGTGGTACTGCGGATCGAGCGAGGGTTCGTAGAACCAACAGGTGTCGGTGCACCCGTTGAACTCCCAGTCGACGAGACCCCATCCGCGCAGGTCGCGCATGAACTCCACGACCATCGGCCCCGCCGCAGCCCCAGCGAGTTCGTAGTCCTCAGCGTTCACGGCAGCGACGAGGCAGAGCGCGGCATCCTCCGGCGACGCGTTGGGCGTCTCACATCCGGCAACCGCGGTGGGCGGTTCACTACGCGACCGCTCTTCACCCCGCCACGTTCCCTCGACGAAGGTCCAATCGGTCACCACATCGATCGGGTAGCCGTTGAGGTGAGGGGCATCATCTCCGGGGAGCCCCTCCCGGCTGTGGATGCGCAGCCGGCCCTCGTCGGCCTCCAATCGATCGACCACCGCGTCGAACTTCGAGAAGTGGCGCACCGGCGGCAGGTGGAGCGGTTGACCCTCATCGTCGTGGGTCCAGACCTCGACGAAGTACTCAGCGGAGGCGAACACGCACTGCGTGACGAAGGCGGCATCAGGCTGCCCGTTTCCGGTGACGTCTCCGTAGACCACCCGGTCGAGTTCGACCACGTAGACCGGGGTCAGCGCCCCACCTGTTGGCCTGCGCACGCCACCGAGTTCCTCGTCGTAGGTGAGCGGTACGTCGCGCACCCCCGACTCGTTCGTGCACTCGGTGCTCCAGATCTGGTCCACCCAGTCGACCGTGGCCAGGTCGGTGAAGACGGTCTCGGGCACCGTGGCCTCATCCGGCTCCTCGAGGGATGCCTCGGGGGCCGGCACCGTGGCCGCCTCGGGGTCGTTCGCCGCGGCGCTGATCGCCGAGATCGCCCGCTCACAGCGGTCGTAGAGCGCGGCGCGCAGCTCTTGCTCATCGATCCCCCCGCGACGTTCTCGGGCGAGGTCCCGCTCGTACCCCTCGAAGGCGGCAAGGTCGTCCGGCTCCTCGTCGATCGCGAGGCAGATGATGTCGGCCGCGTTGGCAACAGCATCATCACCGGCGCAGCCCACGACGAGGAGTCCGGCCGCAAGGATGGCGGCCGAACCGACGCCGGGTCGTCGCATGCTGGCTCCGATCGGAACCCTGTGGAGCCGCTGCAAGCAGGTCTGGGTAGCGCCGGTCGAGGTGGTAGTGGCGCGTGGGCCGTCAGCGGACAGCACCCCCGTCGGCCGGAACCTCGTTGACTTCAGCGGTAGGCGACCTTCACCCCGATGCGGGCGAACACTCGCCATCGGCCCCTACGACCGAAGGGTACTCCGCACGGCCCGTCGCTCATCCGCCGATGTAGGACATCTCCACACGCTCGCCGGTCAGCCCACCCTCGGACCGCAGCTCGGAGGCGCGATCCGTCCGTGCCCGCCAGACCTCGGAGATCGCATCGCGCAACTCATCGTCCGAAG
>SKNK01000219.1 GCA_007120565.1 Nitriliruptoraceae bacterium
CAGCTCACGAGGCGCCGAACGTGAGGGGCCAGCGCGCGGAACGCCGCGCCCCGATGGCTGATCGCGTCCTTCTCCGCCGGTTCGAGCTGGGCGGTGGTCCGGCCATCCCCCGCTGCCGCGCCGACGAAGTGTGGGTCGTACCCGAACCCGTGCTCGCCTCGGGCGTCGTCCACGATGTGGCCTTCCATCGTGCCCCGCACGGTGACCTCATCACCGTCGGGGATGACCAGCGCCGCGGCACTCACGAACCGAGCGGTGCGCTGCTCCGGTGGGACGTCGGCCAGGGCGGCAACCAGCTTGGCGTTGTTGCGTGCATCGTTGCTGGGTTCCCCGGCGTACCGAGCACTCCACACGCCCGGCTCACCGTCGAGCGCGTCGACCTCGAGCCCGGAGTCGTCGGCGATCGCGGGCAACCCGGTCTGTGCGGCGCAGGCGCGTGCCTTGATCAGGGCGTTGGCCTCGAAGGTGTCGCCGTCCTCCACGGGCTCAGGGACATCGAACTCCCGCATCGAGACGAGGTCGACACGGATCCCCTCGGCTTCCAGGATCGCCCGGATCTCGACGAGCTTGTGGGCGTTGCCGGTCGCAACGACCACGCGAGGTGCGGCGCTCACGTAGCCACCGCCTCACGCTGCATCGCGAAGAGCTGCTCACAGCCAGCGATGGCCAGGTCCATCAACTGGTTGAGTTCGGCGCGGTCGAAGGGCGCACCTTCGGCGGTGCCCTGCACCTCGACCAGGCGGCCGTCTGCCGTCGCGACGACGTTCATGTCCACGTCAGCGCGGACGTCCTCCTCGTAGGGGAGGTCGAGCCGGGGTTCCCCCTCGATCACCCCGACCGAGACTGCGGCAACCTGTCCGATCATGGCCGCCTCCTGGCCGATGCTCCGCAGCGCGAGCGCAAGGGCCACCCATCCCCCGGTGATCGCGGCGGTGCGGGTCCCACCGTCGGCCTCGAGCACATCGCAGTCGACGGTGATGGTCACGTCATCGAGCGCGTCGAGGTCGACCACGGCCCGCAGGGATCGGCCGATCAACCGCTCGATCTCCTTGGACCGACCGCCAGGACCGTTGCGTTCACGCCGGGACCGTGTGTCGGTAGACCCGGGGAGCATCGCGTACTCGCCCGTCACCCAGCCCCTGCGATCACGGAAGCGAGGGGCACCTTCCTCGACCGACGCAGCGCACAGCACGTGGGTTCCGCCGAAACGGACGAGGGCAGAGCCCGCAGGGTGCTTCTGCGCCCCCACCTCGATCGTGATGGGGCGGAGCTGATCGGTACGGCGGCCATCGGCGCGGGTCATGGGGGTTCCTCATGCGGTCGGCGGATCGGTCGGGAGTGTGGTCGGTGGTGCGGTCGGGAGTGCGGTCGGCAGCGCGGTCGGGAGTGCGGTCGGCCGAGCGGTCGCGGCGGGCAGCCTCGACGCTGGGGTGAGTCGGGCCATCAACCGAGACGGTAAACGGCCAGGTCTTCGGCAAGCTCAACAGGGCCGTCGAACACCTCTCGTGCCTCGTGCAGGACACGGTCGCGGTCGGTGCCCCCAGCGATGTGGGTGAGCACGAGCTTGCGTACCTCGGCGTCCACCGCGACCTGGGCCGCCTCGCGGGCGGTGAGGTGGATACCGGGCGGGTAGTCAGCGGCATCGCCGGCCCAGGTTGCCTCGCACAGGAACAGGTCCGCGCCACGCGCGATACGCACGAGTTCCGGCCCGCCAGCCGTATCGCCGGAGTACACCAGGGCCTGACCATCGACCTCGATCCGGGTGGACACCGCCGGGGTCGCGTGCACGCTGTCGGCGAAGCGCAGGGCGAGGGGGCCGATCTGGACCTGGTCCTCACCACGGACCTGCGTGTGCTGGAAGATCTCATCGAAGGCCATCGAGCTGTCCGCTGACATCAGGCCCGTCAAGGTGTCGTACACCTCGGCGGCACCGTAGAGCGGGATCCGGCCTCCGACCGCCGGGTCGAACCGCAGCGCGTAGAAGGCACCGATGAGATCGATGCAGTGGTCGACGTGACGATGACTGATCACGATGGCGTCGAGGTCTCGCAGCGCCACGAACCGCTGCAGGTTGGCGGTCGAACCATTCCCGGCGTCGAGCAACACCGAGGTACCGCCCGAGCGGACCAGGTAGCCGGAGCACAACCGTCCCGCGGCCGGATGGGACCCGGCACACCCGAGCACGGTCAGTTCGAGACCCACGCCACGGACCTTCTTCCTCGACATCGGCGGAGAGCGCAGCCTACTGAGGACCCGTGACGACCGGCAGGCGAGGGACCACCCCGCCCCGGCACCGACCTCCCCGCCCCGGCACCGAAGCGTGGTTCCTCGGGTGCGCTACGGCACCTGAGACGACACGCTTCCACGCGTCGTGGAGCTGATCAGGCCCAGAGGGTTCCGGAGATGCGCTGCGCGATCTCGCGCACGTCACCCGGGGCGTAGGCGCCGGTCGACAGGTACTTCCATCCTCCATCCGGGGAGAGCGCCACGACGCTGGATCCCTCCGGCAGGCGCTTGCAGACCCGGATCGCGACCTGCAGTGACGCGCCCGTGGACACGCCGGCGAAGATGCCCTCCTCATCGGCCAGGCGGCGCGTCATCTCCAAGGCCTTGAGCGAGTTGACCTTGATGCGAGAGTCGAGGACCGACTGATCGAGCACCTCGGGCACGTAGCCCTCGTCGAGGTTGCGTAGCCCGTAGACCAGATCGCCGTACTCCGGTTCGGCCGCGAACACCTTGACCTGAGGGTTCCACGCCTTGAGACGCCGGCCAGCGCCGGTAACCGTGCCGCCGGTGCCGAGGCCCGCGACGAACGCCG
>SKNK01000169.1 GCA_007120565.1 Nitriliruptoraceae bacterium
ACCTCGACCGTGACGGCGTGCATCGCCTCGACCTCCTCAGCGACCTCCGCCACCGCTGCCGAGAGGGTCTCGTCGGCGTCGGAGCTCGTCGGGGCATCGAACAGCCAGGAGCGCAGCTCGCGTTCCTGCCGCCGCGCGAGCGCGACCATCCGCTGGGGCTGGTCGGCGGAACGCTGGATCAGAGCGAGGGACTGGAGCACCGAGTCGTGGAGGTGGGCGGCGAGCTCCGCCCGCTCCTCCTGGCGGATCCGCTCGCGACGTTCCGTGCTCACCTGGTCCGCCAGCCGCCACAGCCACGGGCCGAACAGCAGCCCGGCGCCGATCGCGGCGGCGAGCAGCGCCACCCCGATGTCCCGCAGCGCCACGAAGGCCTCGTTGGCTGCGATGAACCCCGCGATGCCGCCGGCCACGAACAGGGTGCCGATGACCACGCGGACCGGTGACGCCGGCCCGGCGGCAGCACGCGAGAGGGCCCGCCCTCCGGGCAGACGGATGCCCCGCGTCAGCCGCTCACGCTCCTCGGCGTCGCTGCGGGTCCACACGATCGCCGAGCCGATGGCGGCGAGCAGGACGGGGAACACGAGCGCGTCCCCGAACCACAGGCCGAGCCGCCGCAGCAGCAGCAGACAGCCGAGGGTGATCAGGCCGAGGGCGACGCTCTGCTGGATCGTCACACGGCGGCTGGTCGCAGGCGAGGAGGGTTGACCGGAAGGGGACCCGGTGTCGGTTGACGGCAGGAGCACCCACAGGGCGCCGTACAGCAGCACCCCGACCGCGCCGGCGAAGCTCAGTACGACGAACGCGATCCGTACGATCACGGGATCAACACCGAGCCGCCGAGCGAGCCCGAGCGCGACGCCGGCGATCACGCGACCCTCCCGCGCGCGGACCAGATCGCGGGTCGGCCGACCGCCGCCGGCCGGGGGCGGCGGGGGTGGGGGTGGACGCACCTCGGTGGAGATCGCCATCCTTTGAGGTCGGGAAGGTGATGGTCGCACAGCCGACCCGTGTTCTCCAGCCGGGGAGACCCTGGGGGGAACGGGGCCTCTCAGGGTCGAGCCAGGGGTCTCCCCGATGGTCAGGGGCGCGCCGGTGAGCGACGATGACCACATCGACCGAGGACCCTGCCATGAACGAGCGCGCCTCCACCGGTGCTCCCCGAACGGCCCCACCGCCGCCACCGCCGCCACGCCCTCCGCTTCGCCGCGACCGCGAGGCGGGGATCCTGGGTGGCGTCGCTGCCGGGCTGGCGAGCCACCTCGACGTCGACGTGGTGCTCGTCCGGGTCGCGTTCGTCGTCGGGTCGATCCTGACCCAGGGCCTCGGCCTGTTGGCCTACGTGTTGTGTTGGGTGTTCATCCCACAGGCGGAACCCGGCACCGCCACGCACCCGCGACGCGAGGTGGCGTCGGACAGCCGAGGTGCGACGTTCTGGGTCGGGATCGGGCTCCTGACGATGGGAGCGCTGTGGTTCCTGGGCGGGATGTCCTGGCCTCGCGTCTTCGGCGTCGGGTGGATCGACGGTGGCGTGCTCGTCCCGCTGCTCCTGATCGGCCTGGGGGTCGCGCTCTGGCGTACCAGTAGCCAGCCGCCAGCCGCTTCGAACGCCACGGCCACCTCCACCTCGACCCCTGACCGACGACCACCGGCGCCGGCGGCACCCGGCGGCACGCAAGCTCCCTCCCTGGAGACACCCATGTCCACGATCACGCCAGCCCCCACCACCGACCCGTCGCAAGGCTCGGACCCGGGCTCCGGAAGCTCGTCGAGCGATCCGGGCCTGGGCGAGGACACCGTCCGGGTCGACGACCCTGTTCGTCCCAGCCTGTCCGATGTGGACCCGGGGTCTGACGAAGGTGCGGCAGCACCGCCGCCTCCGCCCCCGGCCGCCCCGGCGAGTCCGGGTGACGGCTTCACCCCGCCACCGGTTCCCGAGCGCAAACCGCGGTCACTGCTCACCCGCCTGACCCTGGGTGCCGCACTGGTCACGGTGGGCGTCCTGTGGATCCTCGAGGTCACCACCACCCTCGCGCTCGGGCCCCTGCGCATCCTCGCCATCGGGCTCGCGGTCATCGGCCTCGGACTGCTGGTCGGCAGCGTGCTCGGTCGTGGCCGGGCGCTGATCATCGTCGGCGTGTTGTTGCTGCCCCTGGTCTTGGTCGGGACGCTGCTCCGCGGGGTCCCGGGTTTCGACTCCCTGGAGTCCTCGTTCCGCGGATCGCCATGGGTTGGTGAACGATCCGAGCAGCCGATCACCGTTGAGGACCTCGATTCGAGCTACAGCCTCGGGGCTGGCAGCTTCGAACTCGACCTGCGCGACCTGGTGCTCGAGGAGGACGCGTCGACGCTGATCGAGATCGGTGCCGGCGAGGTGGTGGTGATCGTCGCTTCGGACATCAACGTCGAGGTGTCCTCGAGCCTGGCCGGCGGTGAGATCCGCCTGTTCGACCAACGGCGTGCGGGGCTGGGCGTCGACCACCGGGTGTTCGACCCGGCTCAGATCGATGATCCCGAGTCGGCCCCGACCCTGAGCTTGCGCGTCAACGGGGGCTTCGGCGACCTCGAGGTCCGTCGATGACCGCGACGATCCCCGGCCGCCCTTCGCCACCCGTCTCCATCCTTGCTGCACCCCCTGCACGCACCCAGACCGCGAGGTAGTCCGATGCAACGTCACCGTTTCGATCCCCTGTCCTTCATCTTCGGCCTGCTGTTCGTCGCGGTTGCCGGCGTCGCTCTCGTTGGCGGCGATCTGGTCGTGATCAACGACCTCGCATGGATCGCTCCGGCGGTGCTGGTGGTTGCCGGCGCGGCCCTG
>SKNK01000514.1 GCA_007120565.1 Nitriliruptoraceae bacterium
GCCTGGCTTCCGCTCGCCGACGACCTCGCGCGACGGGTGCGCGACGACCCTCCCGAGGTGGACGTCGTGACCTGGGTCACCACCCCGGCGCGACGCGTGCGGGCCCGTGGCGGGGACCATGCCGAGTTGCTCGCGCGGGCGGTTGGGCGAGCGATCGGGGTCCCAGTGGCGCGACTGCTCGATGCTGAGGCAGACGGCGAGGACCGGGACCGCTACCGCCCGAGTATCAGCCTCCCGGGGAGTCAGGTCCTG
Source organism: Nitriliruptoraceae bacterium (assembly GCA_007120565.1). Lineage (GTDB taxonomy): Bacteria > Actinomycetota > Nitriliruptoria > Nitriliruptorales > Nitriliruptoraceae > CSSed11-175R1. The sequence goes on from SKNK01000514.1 coordinate 253, forward strand.
CTCGTCGATGACGTGGTCACCACGGGGGCAACGGCGGTGCGCGCAGCAACGGCGTTGCGGGCAGCCGGGGCGGACCGGATCGTGCTCGCCGTTGTCGCCCGCGCGGGCAGCCACCCCTTGACGTCGGGCCGCACGTAGAGCGCCCGAGCATGCGCGCTCCGACGGACCCTGACCGGCATGTGTGCGGAACCAGCCCCACTGCCGGATGGCGGTGATAGCGTCGATGGACACGGTCGGGGACATCACCTTCCCCGCTTCGCCGATGACCCTGGCCGGGCATCACGGCGGCTCGCCGCCGGGATGTGGCCCGCGCTCGGGCCAGCGCCCGCAGCGCGGGGCCAGGTCGCGCCACCCGGCGCGGTCGACGTCACCGCGTCCCACAAGGGCGCTGCTCGACGAGGAGGAGCCGTGCGGATCACCGTGAAGGGCAAGAACCTCGACGTCTCGGACGACATCCGAGAGGAAGCGATCGCCAAGCTGTCGAAGGGTCGGCGCTTGTTCGATCGCTTCATCGACATGGAGGTGGTCTTCTCTGAGGAGACCAACCCCAGGATCGCCGACCCTGTGCACTGCGAGGTCGTACTCCACGCCAAGGGCAAGTACCTGCGGGCTTCGGCCTCTGGCCCCGACGCGAGTACCGCGATCGATCGCGCGGAGGCCAAGCTCACCCGCCAGGTCCGCAAGCTCAAGACCAAACTGGTCTCCAAGCCACGGCGTGATGCCGCTGCGCGGCAGGAAGGGCAGCCGGCCTACGCCGGGCCCCTGCCTGACCCCAGCGATCTGCCCTGAGCCCACCATCGTGCCGGTCGGGGCTCCGGCCGGCACGAGGTCGTGCTGGCGGGTGACCGAGGGATTCCACGCCCCGTCCGGGGCGCTAGACTCATCCAAGGGTGTAGCGGATGACCCCTTGGGAGGGCCGCGTGGCCGACGAACGACTTCGGGTGCTGATCGCGGACGACCATCAGTTGTTCCGTCGCGGGCTGCGGATGGTCCTCGAAGATGAGGACGACATCGAGGTCGTCGCGGAAGCTGGCGACGGCGACGAGGCGATCAGCCTCGCGCGTGACCATGCTCCCGACGTCGTGGTCCTCGATGTGCGGATGCCTGTCCGATCCGGGATCGAAGCTGCCCGCGGGATCCGGGCCGAGCAGCCGGGGACGCGCATCCTGGTGTTGACCATCTCCGACGACGAAGACGACCTCTACGAGGCCATCAAGGCCGGAGCCAACGGCTACCTGCTCAAGGAGATCTCGATCGATGAGATCGCCGATGCGGTCCGCCAGATCCATGCGGGGCAGTCGCTGATCTCTCCGGAGATGGCGACCAAACTCCTCGACGAGTTCGCCGCCCTGGTCAAGAAGGACGAGGCTCCCAAGGAGGAGGTGCCCGCGCCGCGGCTCACTCCGCGCGAGATGGAGGTCCTCGAGCACGTCGCCAAGGGGATGAACAACCGCGACATCGCTGCAGCGCTGTTCATCTCCGAGAACACCGTCAAGAACCACGTCCGCAACATCCTCGAGAAGCTCCACCTGCGGTCTCGGATGGAGGCGGTCATCTACGCGGTCCGAGAGAACCTGCTCGAGATCACCTGATACTCCCTGCGCGACCCTGATGGTCGGCGGGGCAGGCCTCCGAGTCTGCACGTGTGGTCGCGTACCATCGGCGGGACGTGGGCGTCGACCGCGTCCCGATGTGACTGTCCGAAGGAACCCTGCATGGCTGTCCTCGACAAGATCCTGCGTGCCGGCGAGGGCCGCAAGGCGAAGCAGCTGCAGAAGATCGTCGTCGCCGTGAACGAGCTCGCCGACGAGGTCGGTGCTCTCAGCGACGAGGATCTTCGCGCCAAGACCGACGAGTTCCGGGCCCGTCTGGATGACGGAGAATCCCTCGACGACATCCAGGTCGAGGCTTTCGCCGTCGTGCGAGAGGCCGCATCCCGCGTCCTGCTCGAGCGTCCGTACGACGTACAGGTCTTCGGTGGTGCGGCGTTGCACGCCGGCAACATCGCAGAGATGAAGACCGGTGAAGGTAAGACCCTCACCTCGACCATGCCGGTCTACCTCAACGCGCTCACCGGCAAGGGCGTTCACATCGTCACGGTCAACGAGTACCTCGCCAAGCGTGACGCCGACTGGATGGGGCGGGTCCACGCCTTCCTCGGGCTGACCGTCGACGTCGTGTTCTCCGGACAGACCAAGGAGCAGAAGCGCGAGGCCTACCTCGCCGACATCACCTACGGAACCAACAACGAGTTCGGCTTCGACTACCTGCGCGACAACATGGCACTCGAGCTCTCCCGGCAGGTGCAGCGCGGCCACTTCATGGCCCTGGTCGACGAGGTCGACTCGATCCTGGTCGACGAGGCACGCACGCCGCTGATCATCTCCGGCCCCGCCGAGCAGTCTGCGGACCTCTACCGCATCTTCGCCCGCAAGGTCGCGCCGAACCTGACCCGAGGCGAGGAAGGCGATCAGCCCGGCGAGGCGACCGGCGACTACGTCATCGACGAGGCCAAGCGCACCGTCTCCGTCACCGAGGAGGGCATCGCCAAGGTCGAGAA
>SKNK01000036.1 GCA_007120565.1 Nitriliruptoraceae bacterium
GGGACCGAGGGTGTCGGTGGTCGCCGACGGTGTCGACGTGCCGGTCGCCGGGTTCGCGGCGCGCGCGATCGCCGCGGGAGTGCTCGGCATCACCTCGGCGCTGCGGGGTGTCGACGCGCCGGTCACCTTGACCGTCACCGTGGAAGCGGCGCCGAGGGCGCCATCAGCCGACGGCAGCCGGCCCGACACTGCCGCCCACCGGGAGTGACGTCGGCCACGGCCCTTCGCCGCCTCGGCTGGTTCGCCGGATAGGTTCCGGACCGACGTCGATCCTGGAGCCGTGCGTGAGTTGGCCCGTGTGGGCGGTCGTGCTCGCGGCCGCTCCCGTAGCACTGCTGGCTGCCCTTGTGCTCCGGTCAACGCCCTTGACCCGAGCGGCATGGCTCGCGGCCGGCGTCGGCGGGGTGCTCGGCCTGACGGTGTACGGCCTGCACCTCGGCGAGCTGGGCGTCGCCGCCCTTCGTGGTGTCTGGACCGGCACGTGGATCCTCCTGATCGTGCTGCCCGCGCTGCTGCTGTTCGAGGTGATCGATCGGTCGGGCGCGCTGGAACACCTCGCCGTTGCCTCCGACCAGCTCGCCCCGACCGAGGGGCGCCGGTTGCTCCTCCTGGCCTTCGTGCTGCCCTCGTTCCTGCAGGGTGCGGCGGGGTTCGGTGCGCCACTGGCGATGAGCGCACCGTTGTTGGTCCGGCGCGGCATGGCACCGGTCGCTGCGGTCGCCGCCTGCATGGTCGGCTACCAGTGGTCGGTGACCTTCGGTTCGATGGGGTCGAGCTACTTCATGGCTGAAGCGACGGCGAGGTTGAGCGAACAGGAGGCCGCGTCCTTCGCCCTGCGTGCCGGGTTGGTGCTGGCGGTGACCGCCGTGCTGTCGGGGCTGCTCGTGCTCGGCCGGGGCCGCCGCTCGCGCGGTGATCGGTGGCGTGCGCTGGTGTTGGGCGTGGTGATGGGCGCGACGCTGATCGCCGTGGTGGTCGTTCAGCCGGCGATCGGTTCCACGGCGGCAGGGCTCGTTGGTCTCGTGGCCTGCTGGTTCCTCCTCCCGGATCGCGGGGCCGTGCGGCCACGGGGTGGGGACCTGATGGTGGCGGCGTCGCCCTACGTGGTGTTGACGGGTGCGGCGGTGATCGGGTTCGCGGTCCCGCCCGTTCGGGCGCTCCTCGATCGGGTCCCGGAGCTGGCTCCGGTGCTGCCCGGGTCCGACGCCGCGTTCGGGTTCGCGACCCAGGCCGGGGCGATGACGCCGACGTTCCGCCCCCTGTTGCATCCGCTGCCCTACGTGGTGTTGGCGGTGGTGGTGGGGATGGTCGTGTTCCGTCGACGAGGCTGGTGGCCGGCGGATCGGACCTCGGAGGCGATAAGAGGGTGGGCCGGCCGGTGTCGCAAGGTCGGGCCATCGATCCTGGGGCTGACGGTGCTGGCGGCGGTGTTGACCGAGGCCGGCATGGTCGCAGCGCTGGCCGATGGGGCGGCCACGGCGTTGGGATCGGCGTTCGTGTTCGTCTCCACGCCGCTGGGGGCCTTCGGGACCGTGCTGACCGGGTCGACCACGGCATCGAACGCGCTGTTCAGTTCGCTCCAGGCTGAGGTCGCCGTGGCGCTCGGGATCCTTCCCGCCATCATGCTCACCGGTCAGACCGCTGGCGGCAACGTCGGCAACGCGCTGTCGCCCGGGGTGGCCGTCGTCGGAGCCTCGGCGTCAGGGGCGTCCGGTCGCGAGGGCGAGATCCTGCGATCGAACCTCGTGGTCGCTGCGGTGTTGATCGGCTCGGTGATGTTCATGGTCGCCGCACAGGTGTGGCTGTTGCCTTGAGGGCGCACACTGGCGCTCATCCCTCGATGGCCGCAATGCTATGGAGCGGCAGGAAGGACTGACACGATGGAACAGGTCCGACTTGGCTCCACCGGCCTGAAGGTCTCGCAGGTCTGCCTCGGCATGATGAGCTACGGCGACCCCGCCTGGCGGGAATGGATCTTGCCGGGGGAGGAAGCCGAGCGGTTCGTCGGCGCAGCGGCGGATGCCGGCATCACGTTCTTCGACACCGCCGACATGTACTCACGGGGTGTCAGTGAGGAGGCGACCGGCGCAGCCCTGCGGTCGGTCTTCTCCCGGCGCGAGGAGTACGTGTTGGCCACGAAGGTCTTCATGCCCATGGGCGACGCGCCCAACGATGGAGGGCTGTCGCGCGGCCACATCCTCGACTCGGTCGATGCCTCGTTGCGTCGACTGGGCGTCGACCACATCGACCTCTACCAGATCCACCGGTGGGATCCGGAGACGCCGATCGAGGAGACGATGGAGGCGCTGCACGACTGCGTCCGCGCCGGGAAGGTGCGCTACCTCGGGGCCTCATCGATGTTCGCGTGGCAGTTCGCCAAGGCGCAACGGGTCGCGGCGATGGGCGGCTGGACCGAGTTCGTGACGATGCAGAACCACTACAACCTGCTCTACCGCGAGGAAGAACGGGAGATGCTGCCGCTGTGCCTCGACAGCGGTGTCGGGGTCCTGCCCTGGAGTCCGCTTGCGCGTGGTCGCTTGGCGCGTCCACCGGAGGAGGTGGCTGCGACCACCCGCGGTAGCACCGACAACCTCATCGACGGCTACGAGACGGCCGACGAGGCCATCGTCGAGACGGTCCGACGGATCGCTGCCGAGCGGGGCGTCACCCAGGCGCAGGTCGCGCTTGCGTGGGTCCTCGCACAGCCGGCCGTGACCGCCCCCATCGTCGGCGCGACCAAGCTCAGCCACCTCGACGATGCGGTCGCGGCGACCGAGCTGCAGCTCACCGAGGAA
>SKNK01000288.1 GCA_007120565.1 Nitriliruptoraceae bacterium
GCCAGCCGTCCGGTCATCACGGCCACGGAGATGCTCGACTCCATGATCCGCAGCCCGCGGCCGACCCGGGCCGAGGCCTCCGACGTCGCCAACGCCATCTTCGACGGCACCGACGCCGTCATGCTCTCGGGTGAGACCGCCGCAGGTCGGTATCCGGTGGAGGCCGTCCGCACGATGGCCAGGATCATCGAGGTCGCCGAGGCCGCAGCCGACCGTGTCCACACGGTCGCTCCGGTGACCGAGCAGATCCTGGGACGGGTCGTCGCCAAGGCATCGGTCCAGATCGCCGACGACGTCGATGCGGTGGCGATCCTGGTCTTCAGCCTGTCGGGTAAGTCCGTGCAGCTGGTCTCGAAGGTCCGGCCGAAGCAGCCGGTCATCGGCCTGACCACCGACGTGCGCTCGAAGCATCGCTTCGCGCTGATGTGGGGGGTCCAAGGCCAGATGGTCCCGATGAAGGATCACTCCAAGGACCTGATCTCCGCCGCCGAGGAGACTTGCTTCGAACACGGCTACGGCTCGCGTGGCGACACGATCGTGATCGTCTCCGGCATCCCCGGAGGTGTCGGAGGAACCAACCGCGTGTTGGTCCACCGGCTGGGCGACGCCTCCGAGTAGCTCGCCCCTCGCCTGTCGCCCGTTGCCGGTTGTCGGTCGACGGCGCGGGTTCGCCGCGCACGTGGCTACGTCGTGGGACGCCACGCGGCCGGTCGCGGACGAGCGTGGTCTGTGGGGTGCGTTGGTGCACCTGAGAGACCCCGTTCTGGTCGTGTGGCGGCCGGAGTCGCCGAAGCGTGGTCTGTGGAGTGCACTCGTGCACTCCACAGACCACGCTTCCGCCCGAGGCGTCTAGCGGCCGACGTCGATCGGTTGATCGGGCGGGCCATCGCGCAACAAGACGTCGAGGTGGTCCGCGAGTGCGCTCGGCGCGACCTCCAACCCGGCGGCACGGAGCTGGTCGCTGGTGAACCAGCGTGCCTCGTCGATGCCGTGGTCATCGAGGGGCGCTTCGGCGGGGTCCCATCGGTCGGTTCGGGCCAGGAACCACCGCTCCGCCTGGTCGATCCAGACCCCGCGGAAGGTGAAGGTCGCGCGGCGGGACCAGATCCAGGGGCCGACGGGCACGTCGATCCCCAGCTCCTCCGACAGTTCCCGCTCCGCTGCGGCGCGGTGGTCCTCGTCCGGTTGGAGGCCGCCACCGGGGGCCGTCCACACCCACTGCCCCGGTGCCGGGACGTGGGCGATCAGCAGGGCGCGGCCGTCGCCGTCGAGCAACAGGACCCGCGCCGCGTGCCGGACCAGCGGGGTGTCCTCACCGCCGACCATCGGTTCGGGTTCGCGCCGCGGATGGGGCGGGATGACCTTCGAGGACAGGACCTCGGTGGAAGGGACGACGTGCAGTTGCTCACGCCGGTCGATGATGAGCAGTACCTCACCGTCGTGGCCGATGAGCCGTCCGACCACATCGCTCGGACGCGGGTCCTCCTCGGTCGCATCGGTGAGGTGACGGACCGAGACGCGCTCCCCGATGTCTCGGTCGGTGACCCGGTGCACGTACTGCGCGCGCAAGCCCGTCGCGGGTCCTCGTTGCACGTTCACCCCAGAGCCGGGTCGGTCACGGATACCTCGACGTCGAAGGTACGGCAGAACAGTCGGGTGCGGCGTTCGAGCTCGGTGTCGGTGGCGTGCAGACCGCCCCCGGACAACCGCAACTCGACGCGACGGCCGTGGTGGCGCACCTCCACCCCGGTCACCGCCTGGTCGCGCGCACGATCCAGGCCGTCCGCCACCTGCAGGAGCGCGAGCAGGCGCCAGACGCGGTCCTGCTCCGGTTCGCGCAACGTCGCGAAGGGTGGGTAGTGGCGGTCGATGCCGCGTGACCGGTGGAAGCGCACGAGGGCCGTGAGGATCGCGGCCTCGCAAGGGTCGAACCCGCGGAGCTCAGCATGTTCCACGAGGTAGGCGCCGTGTTGGTGCTGGCGTCGCAGGGCCACCGCTTCGCCAACGGAGTGGAGCTCGGCGGCGTGGCGGAGGAGTTCGCCGTCGCGGTCGTCCAACCCGTGCAGGTCGCGGCAGGCGTCGAACAGCTGGGTCGCCAGGCTCGCGACGTGGAGGGGGTGAGGATCGTCGGGCACGAAGGCCTCGCGTACCCGGCCGATCTCGCTGGAGCGAAGCGCATCCGGCAGCGGTGGCGTGGTCATGCCGTTGGCGTCGAACAGGATCCCCTCGCGCAGGCCCCAGTCGCTGACGGTCGTGGTGGCGACCTCCAGTCGTTCGAGGACCCGCACCAGCACGATCGCCGCGATGTGGAGGTGATCGGCCCGACGGGTCTTCATGCCCGGGACCCCCAGCCGCTCGTCGAGATCCAGCGCGACCAACAGATCCCGCAGGCGCGTCAGCTCCTTGCGCGAGACCTGCAGCTGGTTGATCGTCGCGGGGAGCCAGACCGCCTCGTCGATCGCCGCGATCCGCGCCAGGGATCGGACGGTGCCACCGACCGTGACGGTCGTGGCCGGTGCATGCTCGCGGACCGAGTCGATGAGGGGGTCGAGTTCGGCGTCGACGACCTCCTCGATGGCGCGTTGTTCGCGGTTGCGGATCGGATCCTTGGTCACCTGTGCGGACAGCCGACTCGCCCCGAGCGGCACCGAGTCCGACCACAGCACCTGGTCTCCCGCCCCGATGGTGAGCTCCATCGACCCACCCCCGAGGTCCAGCACCAGGGCGGGTTCTTCGCGCAACGCCACCGACGCCCGGACGCCGAGGTAGCCGAGCCGCGCCTCCTCGTGTCC
>SKNK01000493.1 GCA_007120565.1 Nitriliruptoraceae bacterium
AACCGCCGACGAACGCCGTCCCGCGCACGCCTCGGAGCGGCCCCGCGGCGCGAGACCACCCGCCACCTCCGACGATGCCAGGGCAACGGACGGCCCCCCAGCTGATCGCGGCCCCGAAGGCAACCCTGGCGGCGGGGACGACGTCGGCACCGCAGGCACCCCTGGAGCAGCGGGAGGTCCAGGAACCGCCGGTCCCGCCGAGGGGTCTGGCCAGCAGGATCGTGCCGCATCCGAGGAGCCACCCCCGCGGCAGGGTTCGGAGGAAGACACCAGGGAGGAGGATCCCCGCCAGGACGACCCCGACGAGGAGAGCGAGGAGTCCGAGGAGGGCGTTCGCTCCGAACAGCCACCCGAGCAGGCGCCCGATTCCGACACACGTCCCTGACCGCGGACCTCCACGTCGAGCCGACCCTGGCGAGCGGCGGTCACGTGGTGAGCGTGACCTTCGACAGCCCTCGGGGTGACTCCGGGTCGAGTCCACGCGCTAGAGCGACCTGACGACACCACAGCTGGGCGGGAACGATCGAGACGACGGGGGTCAGCCAGGCCGGCAACGTTGCCGGGATGCTGAGCAGGTCGTCGGCTACGTCGCGAACGTCGTCAGGCCGATCGGTGACCAGCAGGGTCCGCGCTCCGATCTCTCTCAGGCCCTCCAGTGTCTGTCGGACATCAGCCAGCCAAGGACCACGCGTCGCGACGCCAAGCACCGGGAACCCCTCCTCGACCACCGCACGGGGTCCGTGGGCGAAGTCGGCCGTCGACGCCGGTTGAGCCAGCACGTACGCCAACTCCTGCAGTTTGAGCGCCCACTCGTGTGCCGTGGTCAACCCCGTGCCGCGGCCGAGCACCGCGCACCGGTCGACATCGCGCCAGCGGTCACCGACCTCGGCAACCTCCGCGTGGGTCGCCAGGGCAGCCGCGACGGCCTCCGGGACCGCGCCGAACGCCGCATCGTCCCCATCCATCGGCGCGAAGGCGTTGGCGAGCAGCGCGACGCCACCGAGCTGAGCCGTGTAGGTCTTGGTCGCCGCAACGGCTCGTTCCGGGCCGGCGCCCAGGAGCATCACCTGATCCGCGGCCTCGGCAAGGGGTGATCGCGGCTCGTTGGTGATGGCCAGGGTGGGCCTGCCTTGGCGAGCAGCTTCTCTCACCACCGCAACCAGGTCGGGCGACGCCCCGGACTGCGAGATGCCGACCACGGCCGCCCCTGTCAGCCGAGGTGGCGCGGCGTCGGAGCCGAACAGCGACGGTGCTGCCAGACCTACCGTGAGCCCTGCCCGTTCACCCCACAGGTACTGCGCGTACCGGGCAGCGTTGTCCGAGGTCCCACGGGCGGCGATGACGACGTGGGTTGGCGGATCCTTCCGCCACCGATCGGCCACCGCCGACGCCACGGCGCGCTGCGAGTCGAACAGCCGAGCGAGCACGTCGGGTTGTTCGCTTATCTCATCGAGGAGCGTCATGTGCCCTTCACCTCCGCGGGGAGGTCGAGCAGGTCAGGGCGGGGATGGGCAGCGAGCCGTCCAGCCACGAAGGTCGCGACCACCTCGAGGTCGTGGGTGAGGACGACGAGGTCGGCTCGAGCCCCGGCGCCGAGGTGCCCACGGTCCTGATCGCCGAGCAGGGACGCCGGTGTTGACGTGACGGTGCGCAACGCCTCGGACGTCTCCGCGCCTGTCGTCGCGACCAGACCTCGGAGGGCACGATCCAGGGTCAGGACGCTGCCGGCGAGCGAGCCTTGTTCGTCCCGGACGACACCGTCCGCGACCGTGATCGGTCGACCGCCCAGCACCGCCGCTCCTCCGCTCCCGCCTGCGGCGGCGATCGCGTCGGTCACCAGCATCGTCCGCTCCGGCCCCAACAGCCGCCACGCGGCCAGCACCGTTGCGGGATGCAGGTGGACGTCGTCGACGATCATCCCCACCGTGACTCGGAGGTCGGTCAGGAGCGCCCCAGCAGCCCCCGGCTCGCGAGCGGTCCACCCCGACATCGCGTTGAACAGGTGCGTCCCAGCCCGCGCCCCAGCATCGAACGCCGCAAGCACCTGCTCGTAGGTCGCGTCGGTGTGGCCGACCGAGACGATCACGCCGTGAGCGACCAGCTCACGGATCACCTCAGCCGCACCAGGTAGCTCGGGAGCGACGGTCGCCAGCGTGACACCGTCGGCTCGCGACCACGTGGAGATCAGCGAGACGTCGGGATCTCGGAGATGCTCAGGATCGTGGGTACCGCGCTTGGCAGGAGCCAGCATCGGCCCTTCCGCATGGATGCCGAGCGGTTCTGCACCGAGGTGGTCCGCTGGCCGCTGCAGCAGTGCGCGCCGGGCACCTTCCAGTGCCGTCGACGGAGAGGAGACCACGGTCGGCAGGAAGGCGGTCACGCCCTGAGATGGAAGATGTTCCGCCAGCTGCCACAGGCGCTCCGGGTGCTCAACGAGTTCCGACGTGAGGTCGATCCCGTAGGCACCGTTGGTCTGCAGGTCGAGGAACCCCGGCGCGATGAGGAGTCCTTGCGCGTCGATGCCGACGTCGGCCGACGTCGGCATCGGATCCGGTGAAGCGATGCGGCCGGCCACCACGCGGAGCTCCGCGCGCTGCGGCCCTTTGGGGGTCGCAACGGTGGCCCCGGTGATCCGTAGTCCAACCGAGCTGCTCGCCGTCCCAGTGGCACTCCCCGCAACGTCGGTCATCCGCGCGCCTCGGGCAGGTCGATGGGGAGACGACCGGTGGCCTGCTGCTCGCCAACGAGGACGGCCGCCAACGCTTCGGTCGACGGGCTACGTAGTCCGTA
>SKNK01000397.1 GCA_007120565.1 Nitriliruptoraceae bacterium
CGGCGGCCAAGGAGCTCCTCGAGGATGCCCCCGACCTCGACACGGTGGTGATCGCGTGCGGTGGGGGCGGCCTGCTGGCCGGCGTCGCCGGATGGCTCCAGGATCGTGTGCGCGTGATCGCCGTCGAGACCGAAGGGACGGCGGCTTTCCACGGCGCGCGTGTGGCTGGACACCCCGTTGACGTCGAGGTCGGCGGTATCGCCGCATCGGCCCTCGGTGCCCCCCGGATCGGCGACCTGGCTTGGGCCGCCCGGGGATGGATCGACGACGCGATCGTCGTCACCGACGACGAGGTGGTCGCCGCCCAGCGCGCGCTGTGGGGGACCACCCGGCTGGTCGCAGAGCCGGGCGGGGCCACCGCACTGGCGGCGGTGACGTCCGGACGGTACGTCCCCGCAGCCGGTGAACGCCTGGCGGTGCTCGTCTGCGGAGCGAACACCGCACCGGGTTCGGTCTCCGCGGTGGCTGCCCCCTGACCACGGCCGACGGCTTCCGTGACGGGCCGGTGACCTGGGCATCCCCCAGGCCGGCGTAGGGGCAAACGCGGGTGTCCTCGACCCGTCCGGTGCGCGATGATCGTGGTGGATGAAGGAGGTCACCCGTGGACATCCGTGGCGATACACCGCTCCAGGAGCGGCTGCGCGAGTGGGTCGCTGCTGAGCTCATCTCGGCCGATCAGGCCGACCGCATCACCGAACACGAACAGCATCGTGCGGTGGAGTGGCCGTCGAACGACCCCTCGGCTGTTGTCGCCGAGGAGGGTGCGCAGCCAACGGGGCCCGCCACCCGACGCCGTGGGGCGACCAGCCCGGCGGAGGCGATCGGGTACGTCGGTGCTGCCCTCGCCCTCGGGGCGATCGCGTTGATCCTCGGGGACCTGTGGCGCGAGCTGCTGGTCGGGGGTCGGCTGGCGTTGGTGGCCGTACTCACCCTGGCGATGTTCGGCGGGGGCCTGGCCGTCAGGAACGCGGGGTCCGCGGCCATGCAGCGGATGACCAGCGTGCTGTACGCGGCGACCGTCGCGGGGGTCGGGTGGTTCGCGGGCGTGATGGCATCTGACGTGTACGACCTGTCCTGGCCGGACACGCAGGTGGTGGTCGCGCTGGTGATGGCCCTCGCTGCCGTGCCCCTCTTCCTCTGGCGGCCGCGCCCACTACCGCACGTCGTGGCGCTGGCTGCAACCACGTTCGCAGGCGCGTCGTTGCTCGAGTTGTCGCCCCTGCGTCCAGGACCAGGGTGGTACGGGCTGGTCATCGCCACCGTCGGTGCGGGCTGGTTCCTGCTGGTCCTCGGTCGATGGCTCCGGCCTCGCGGCGTCGGCGAGGTGACGGCGATGCTCGTGACCTTCCTCGGGACACAGGTCGCCTCCTTCGGGGATGCACGGGCGACGGCGCTGACGGTCGCGCTGCTGCTGGCTGGCGCACTGGTGGCGATGGCGGTGCGCGCCGATGTGCTGCGCTACCTCGTCGTTGGCGCCCTCGCCCTGTTCGTCTTCAGCCCACAGCTGATCTTCGAGATCTTCGGTGACGCGATCGGTGCGCCGGCCTCGCTGCTCCTCGTCGGCCTGCTGCTGGTGCTGCTGGCTGTCGGGCTCGGTCGGGCCCGACGGGAGGTCGTCCGCGATGCGGGTAACCAAGGAGGACGATCATGAGCGAGCCCACGACAGGCACGACCTCCGGCACGGCGCCGACGCGCAACGTCGTACTGCTGGTCGTCGCGGCGGTGCTGGTGATCGCGGTGGTCGTGGTCGTGCTGCTGTTCGGCGTCGCTCGCCCACCGGAGGTGGTTGCGCTGGTGGATCAGCCGGATCCGTCTCCTTCCGCTGCGGTGGTGTGGAACGACGATCGGAACGACGAGCCGTGCCTGACCGTCGCTTCCCCGGATGGGACCACGACCGAGCTCACCTGCACCGACGAGTTCGGGGAGGTCATCGCGTGGGACGACAACGGTGTGGTGGTGCGCACGTGGGGGGCGCGAGATCGCCTGCAGTGGATCGATCCCGCGACAGGCGAGCAACAGCAGCGGGACGAGGTCGACGACCCCACCGGCTTCGAGACGTACCGAACCTCTGACATCACCAGCCGGGCACGGTCCGGGACGCTTCGGGTCACCCTCGACGAAACCGGGGAGGTGATCTGGGAGACCGACGCGCACGACGGCTACCGGGTCCAGGCCGGAGCGGTGTCGCCCGACGGTGTCTGGGTGGCGATGGTCGACTCCGCGGAGCGATTGCTGGTGGTACCGGCCGATGGGTCGCAACCTCCGCGGGTGTGGGCTGAGGACGTCGCGAGCTGGGAAGCGCCCGTCTGGGAAGGGACGAGCCTCCGCGAAGCAGGATGACCCGCGAGGTCACGGTTCTCGCCTCGCAGGTGGCTACGCTCGGGGCTCCCCTGACCCCGTCACGATGGGCCCTGTCGACGATGACCGAGCTGCCGAAGGCCTACGACCCGGCCGCGGTGGAACCCGACCTCTACGAGGACTGGGACGCCGCAGGCTTGTTCCATGCCGAGCCCGATGACCCGGGAGAGCCCTTCTCCATCGTCATCCCTCCGCCGAACGTCACCGGGTCACTGCATGTTGGGCACGCCCTGGACAACACGATCCAGGACGCCATCATCCGCCGCGAGCGGATGCGGGGGAAGAACGCCGTCTGGATCCCCGGCACCGATCACGCCGGCATCGCCACCCAGAACGTCGTCGAGAAGCAGCTCGCCGCAGAAGGCACGGACCGCCACACGCTCGGCCGGGAGGCGTTCGTCGAGCGGAC
>SKNK01000464.1 GCA_007120565.1 Nitriliruptoraceae bacterium
CACCGCGAGAGCTGGCGGACGTCACGCGACGTGCCTAGGAAGCGGGGTCTGACGACCGCGTTCCGGTCGACCCGAACCCGCCGGCTCCACGCGTCGTATCGTCGAGGTCCTCTACCTCGACGACCCTGGCGTGACCGACCTGTTGCAGCAGCAGTTGCGCGATGCGGTCACCCCGGGACAGCGTGACGGACTCGTCGCCGAGGTTGACCAGCAGGACCTGTACCTCGCCGCGGTACCCGGCGTCGATGGTCCCCGGGGCGTTGGTCACGGTGATGCCGTGCCGTCGAGCCAGCCCGGATCGTGGATGGACGAGACCGACCCATCCCTGCGGGATCGCCACCGCCAGTCCGGTCGGCACGGCGACCCGCTCCCCCGGCGAGACCGTCACCTCCGCCGCCGCCGCGAGGTCCATACCGGCATCGCCCTCGTGGGCGTAGGTCGGCAGCGGCACCTGCGGATCGAGCCTCTGCACCTGCAGTTCCAGTTCCTGCACGTTCACCCTCCGGTCGATCCGTCGTGGGCGGTGATGACGTCGGCGTCGGTCCCCGTCCGTTGTCCGCCGTGGAGCCGAGACGACTTCTCGTTCGCCGCTTCGGCACAGCGAAGCAGTTCACCGACGGCATCGACGAGGTGACCGCAGAGGTCCTCGACGTCCGGCAGCGCGTCGTAGTCGGCGGTGAAGCCGAAGTTCATCCACCCGTCGATCGACATGATGCCGACCCCGAACGCGTGGTTCGCCGCTAGCGGCGTGAAGGGGAAGGCTCCGAGCAAGCGCGCCCCCATGCAGTAGATCGGCGCCTGCGGTCCCGGCACGTTGGTGACGAGGAAGTTGAACAGTCGACTGTTCACCGCCACCCGGGAGGCCATGGCGTGCAGCGTCGGCGGTGCGAAGTCCCCGAGGCCGATGAGGAAGTTGGCTCCGACGGCTGCGTGGCTCGACCGCACCTCGCTCATGCCGTCGTGGCAGACGCGGAGACGCTCGATCGGATCCATCTCGAACATGGGCAGGTCGACGAACACCGAGACGACACGGTTGCCGAGTTGGTGGGACTCGGAACCTTCGCGGGTGCTCACCGGCACCATCGCGCGGAGCCACAGCCCGTCGGTCCGCACGGTCCGTCTCCGGAGGAAGCGTCCGACCGCATCCGCGGTCACCGCGAGCACCACGTCGTTGACCGTCGTGCGGAAGACGTCCTTGATCGTCCGCACGTCCTCCAGCGCCACACGTTGGATGGCGAAGCGGCGGTGGGTCCCCGGCGGCTGGTTCAACAACGACCTCGGCGCCGGCTTCACCACGTTCGAACGGACCACCTTCGCCACCCCGCGGCCAACCGAAGCCACCTTGCGCGCGGTCTTCCACGGCGCCGCAGCGACCCGCTGCGCGGACTCCACGAGCTCGCCCGGACTGGTCGCCACCCGGACCGCCTGCTCGGCAGCCAGCCGCCCCTTGGTCGGCGTGGGCTTGGGGTGCCACGGCTGAGGGGCCGGGATGTCTCGCGCACCATCGGGAGTGAAGTCGAACATCACCGAGGTGATGTCCACCCCCGCGAGCCCGTCGACCATCGCGTGATGGTTCTTGCTGAGCAAAGCGACCCGCCCTTCGGCGAGCCCTTCGATCACGTACAGCTCCCACAGCGGCCGGTCGCGATCGAGCTGACGGGACAGGATCCGGGCGCAGTACTCGGTGAGCTGCGCCGTGGTCCCCGGCGCCGGAAGCGCCGCGTGACGCACGTGGTACGCGAGATCGAAGTGCTGGTCGTCGACCCACAGCGGTGCTCCGCTGCGAAGCGGTGGCGAGACCAGCTTCTGGCGGTATCGAGGCACCAGGTGCAATCGGGAACGCACGAGCTTCAGGAAGCTGCTGAACACCACCCGCGACCGCTCCTCCGGCGGATCGAAGATCAGCAGCGCACCCAGGTGCATGTGACGCGTGGACGACTCCATCTCCAGGAAGGCGGCATCGAGCCCACTGAGCCGGTCCCCGTGACGCTGCAGCGACACCGAGGCAGCATCGACCGGGACGTCCGCGGCTACCTCGTCGTCTCCGTCTGCCACCGATCGCCTCCCAGTTGCTGGCACCGCTGCCTCGACCTACGCGCCCGAGGCCTCCTGCCTGACCTCGCCAACGTAACGTCACGAGCCATCGCGAGCGCATGAGGCGGCTACCTCATCGCTTCGCAGTACCGGTTCGCCGAGCGTAGCGGTCGAGGCTCACCGTCCTTTCGGGGTTGACGTGAGCGGCGACGGTGGCAGGCTCCCCGAGCCGAACGTCTGCGCGCTCCTTCACCAGGGCGTCTCCGCTCACTCCTCCGCCACGTCGACCCTCGAGGCAACCGTGCCAACCACCGCTCCCTACGGGACCTGGGCGTCCGACCTCACCCCGGACCTGTTGACCGAGAAGGCCACCGGGCTGGCCGAGTTGCAACGCGACGGTGACCGGCTGACCTGGCTCGAGTTGCGTGCCGCGGAGCAGGGACGCCAGGTGATCTTGCAGCGCGCTCCCGACGGCTCCCACACCGAGCTGATCCCGAGCGACGCCAACGCCAGGACCCGCGTCCACGAGTACGGCGGCGGCGCCTACCTCGTCATCGACGAGACCGTGTGGTTCTGTGGCTTCGCCGACCAACGCCTGTACCGCGTCGATGCCGGAGGGGAACCTCGGCCGATCACCCCGGAGCCATCGGAGCCGGCGGCCCTGCGCTACGCGGATCTGGAGCTCAGCCCCGACGGTGCGTGGTTGCTGGCCGTCCGGGAACGCCACG
>SKNK01000523.1 GCA_007120565.1 Nitriliruptoraceae bacterium
GACGAGCGAGCACGCCTTGGCGTCTTCCTCGCCATGCAGTACCCGGTCGAGGTACCTGGTGTGTCGTTGACCAACTTCCTGCGCACCGCAGTCAACGCCGTATCCGAGGAGGACGTACCGGTCCGCGAGTTCATGACGCGGCTGCGCAGCGAGATGGAGGCGCTCGGTGTCGACGAGTCTTTCCTCCAGCGCTCGGTGAACGAAGGCTTCTCCGGTGGGGAGAAGAAGCGCTTCGAGATCCTGCAGGCTGCGCTGCTACGGCCACAGCTGGCCGTGCTCGACGAGACCGACTCCGGACTGGATGTCGACGCCCTCAAGGTCGTCTCCGAGGGTGTCAACCGTCTCCGCGGCCCGGAGCTCGGTGTGCTGATCATCACCCACTACACCCGCATCCTGCGCTACATCGATCCCGACGAGGTCCACGTGATGTTCGAGGGCAACCTGGTGGCCTCCGGAGGTCCGGAACTCGCCGACGAGCTCGAGGCGCACGGGTACGAGTACCTCAAGGCCGGCGCTGCCGGCTGACCGTCAACACAGCAAGCTTGGCCTACCTCGAGGTAGCCAGGAGCTTGTGTACCGGGCACGATGAAGGCGCCCACCAGCACCATGGAGGCACCGCGAGGGTGTCAGAGCCACGAGACGAGGACCCGATGACGTTCGACGTCGCGACGTTGCGCAAGGATTTCCCGACCTTGCAGCGCGAGGTCGACGGCCGTCGTCTGATCTACCTCGACTCGGCGGCGTCCTCGCAGACCCCGCAGCGCGTCCTCGATGCGATGGACGAGTACTACGAGACCCTGCGCTCCAACGTCGAGCGGGGCGTCTACCGCATCTCCGAGGTCGCGACCGGGCGCTACGAGCAGGCGCGGACGCGCCTGGCGAGGTTCCTCGGTGCGCCCTCGCCCGAGGGGGTCGTGTTCACCAAGAACGTCACCGAGGCGATCAACCTCGTGGCGTACAGCTGGGTCCGTCGCCGCTTGGGTCCAGGTGACGCGCTGCTGACCACCGAGATGGAACACCACGCGAACTTCGTCCCGTGGTGGCACGCGGCCCAGGACCACGGGTTCGAGCTGCGCACGATCCCGGTCACCGAGGACTTCGAGCTCGACCTCGATGCTGCACGCGATCTGCTCGCTGACGGCAAGGTCCGGTTCCTGGCCGTCGGGCACGTCAGCAACGTGTTGGGCACGATCAACCCCGTCGCGGACCTGATCGAGATGGCGCGGCAGGCCAACCCCGACGTGGTCACCCTCGTCGACGGAGCGCAGGCGGTCCCGCACCTGCCGGTGGACGTTGCCGCGCTCGACTGCGACTTCTACGGGATCACCGCGCACAAGCTGTGTGGCCCCACCGGGATCGGTGCGCTGATCGCCAAGCCCGAACGGCTCGAAGACATGCCTCCGTTCCTGACCGGGGGGTCGATGATCGTCGACGTACAGCTCGACGGGGTCACGTGGAACCATCCACCACACCGGTTCGAGGCCGGCACCCCACCGATCGCCGAGGCGTTCGGGTTACACGCCGCCTGCGACTACCTCGACGACCTCGGCATGGATGCGGTCCGTGCCCACGAACACGCGCTGGTCGGCACCTTCGTCGACGCGCTTCGTGACACCGAAGGCGTGACCGTCTACGGACCGGTCGATCCCGACCGTCGGTCCGGCGCGATCTCGTTCGCGGTGGACGGGGTGCACCCCCATGACCTCGGAGCGATGCTCGACGGACACGGGGTGTGTATCCGTGTCGGTCACCACTGCGCCAAACCGTTGATGCGCTCGCTCGGAGTGAACGCCACCGCGCGGGCATCCCTCTACCTCTACAACGACACCGACGACCTCGCCCCGCTGCTGGATGGCATCGCGGAGGCGCGGTCGTTCTTCGCCCGCTGAGCTCGAGAGGCCCTGCCGTGAGCATGGAGGATCTGTACCAGGAGATCATCCTGGACCACTACCGAAAGCCCCACAACCGGGCTCCGGAGTTGGAGGGTGAGGACGTTCACGTCCATCACTCCAACCCACTGTGCGGCGACGAGATGGATCTGCGGATCCGGGTCGCTGATGGCAACCTCGACGCGGTGGTGTTCGACGGCGAAGGATGTTCGATCAGCCAGGCCTCGGCGTCGGCGATGACCCTGGCGGTGGCTGAGCGCGACCTGAAGGATGCGCTCGACCTGGCCGAGGACTTCCGCCTGATGATGCACGGCGACGAGCCACGACGAGCCGACGACCTGCTCGACGGCGTCGCCTTCCAGGGCGTCGCACGTTTCCCGGTGCGGGTCAAGTGCGCCCTGCTCGGCTGGATGGCCCTGCGGGACGCGATCGAGACCTACGAGAGCGGAGCAACCGCCCACTCTGTGACCTATGACGATGATAAGGACGGATCGTGAGCGACCAGCCCAGCACGATGACCGACGCGGGCGTCGATCCGGCGTCCGATGATGCGATCCCCGCAGCGGACACGCCGACGGGTGAAGCCCCCGAGGAGTCCGGGGCTTCCGAACAGCGTCATCCCTTCGCCGACCTCCCGCTCGAGGAGGACGGCATGCCGTCCTCACAGGATCTGATGAACGGTCTGCGCGCCGTCGTCGACCCCGAGATCGGCTACAACATCGTCGACCTCGGCCTGGTCTACGAGGTCACCAAGCCCGAGCGCGGATACGCGCACGTGCTGATGACCCTGACGTCGATGGGGTGCCCGCTGACCGAGGTGATCCACCAGCAGTGTTCGGTGATCCTCGGAGCGATGCCCGGTGTCGACC
>SKNK01000490.1 GCA_007120565.1 Nitriliruptoraceae bacterium
CGGGCTCGCTCCGCGGCGGATCGTCAGGATGCCATCCAACGCCACCTCGAGCGCTTCCATCTCCACCTCGTGGAGGCGCTCCAGGCGGGCCGCGATCGGCGCGAAGATGAGGTTGCCGATCAGCACCCCGTAGAGGGTCGTCAGCAGCGCCAGGGCCATCCCCTGCCCGAGCTGGGTCGGATCGGTGAGGTTGCCCAGCATGTTCACGAGCCCGATGACGGTGCCCACCATCCCGAAGGTCGGTGCGTAGCCAGCTAGACGCTCGAAGAAGCCGATCGACGTGCGGTGGCGTTGTTCGGTGGCCGCCAGCTCGATCTCCATGGTCTCCTTGACCACGCGTTCGTCCGACCCGTCGACGAGCAGCTGCACGCCGAGCTGCACGAAGCGGTCCTCGATCTCCTCGAGCTTCATCTCTAGGGCGAGCATCCCGTCCCGGCGGGCTGTGTCGGCCAGTTGCGCGAGCTGGGTGATGGTGCTCTGCACGTCGGGTGGCGTCCCACGAATCGCCTTGAGTGCGCTCTTGGGCATCGCCGACAGTTCCGACTTGCGGTAGGCCATGACGCCGGCGCCTAGCGACGCGCTGAAGACCAGGATGAACGCGGATGGGCCGATCAGAGGACCCAGGGAGTTGCCGTCGATCAGCATCGCCAACACGATGCCGAGCAAGGTCAGCAGCAATCCGCCGAAGAAGATGGGATCCACCGGTCAGCCCTCCGGATCGGACACGAGGGTTAGCGGGGCAGCTCCCGGAGCTCGCGCCCCGACACGCAGCTCCTCCGCAACAGCCAGCAGGCGTGCTCGGAAGGTCGTGAAGCGCTCGACGACGGCTTCAGGAGCCTCGTCGACCAGCAGTTGGCGGCCATCGAGAAGCGTCAGCAACGTGTCGGGAGTCGACTCCACCGATTCGATGAGGTCCGCGTTCACGTACACGGGTTCGCCTCTGAGGCGATGCACGAGGATCACCGCAGCACCTCCATGTGCTCTCGATCGTTCGTCCCGCACGTCCGTGTGCGGTCCTCATCCCCTCCATCGACCGGGCCGACGACGACTCAAGTGCCGTTGACCAAGTCGACCCGGAACGACGGCAGCCGGGCACGTCGTGAGACGTGCCCGGCTGCGAGGGATCGTGCTCCGTCGCCCGGATCAGCGCTTGAGGTTCACCAGCTCCTGCAGCAGCTCGTCCGAGGTGGTGATGGTCCGCGAGTTGGCCTGGAAGCCGCGCTGGGACAGGATCAGGTTGGTGAACTCCTGAGCAAGGTCGACGTTGGACATCTCCAGCGTCCCGGCCTGCAGGTTGCCCAGGCCTTCGGTGCCGGCGTTGGAGATGATCACCTCGCCGGCTGCAGGCGAGTCGCGGAAGAGTCCGCCCCCGACCCGCTCGAGACCCTCGTTGTTGGGGAACCGTGCCATCGCCAGCTCGAAGAGCTCCTCGAGCGTCCCATCGTCGGTCCGCCGGCCAGTCACCGTGCCGTTGGCGCCGATGGTCACGTCGGTGTACTCCTCTGGCGGGACGTTGATGTCTACGCGGGCGCCTGTGAGGTCGCCTCCGGCAACGGCACCCTGGACCCGCTCACCGGCCGGCGTGACCAGGTTGCCGACCGAGTCGAAGCTGAATGCGCCGGCGCGCGTGTAGAACTCCTCACCGCCGCTGTTGACGACGAAGAAGCCATCACCCTGGATCGCGACGTCGGTGGGACGCCCGGTGGTCTGGGACGCACCCTGGGTGAAGACCATGTCGGTCGCGCCGACCGCAGAGCCGAGGCCCAACTGCATCGGGTTGACGCCACCGGCCCCCTCGCCACCGGCGGTGCCGCCGCGAACGAGCTGGGTGAGCGTCTCTTGGAAGGTGGTCCGCGTGGCCTTGAAGCCGGCGGTGTTGACGTTCGCGACGTTGTTACCCGTCACGTCCATCATCGTCTGGTGGGCCCGCAGTCCGGAGACGGCGGAGAACATCGAGCGGAGCATGGTTTCCCTCGTTCTCGATCGGATCGATCGTTAGGTGGTGCTGTCGGGTCGTACGGTCGGTGTGGCTCGAGCTACGTGTTGCTGGTCGGATGGGGTCAGGCAGAGAGCGAGTCGTCATCGGCCGGTGGCACCGAGCCATCGACGGGCGGCTCCGAGTCGTCAACAGGCGGCACCGCGTCATCGACGGGTGTGTCGGCGGTGCTCCCCCGTACCTCGGTCACGCTCTGCAGCAGCACCTCACTCGTACCGACCTGCAGGACGGGTCCCTCGAGGGTGTAGCGGACCCCGTCCACCACACCCTGGACGGGCTGTCCGCTGAGGCCTGTGGCATCGACCTCACGCCCGATCAGGCCTGCGGCCATCACCGCCTGCTGGAGGCCGAGGTCGCGCTGTTGCACCGCCAGCAGCTGCTGGGTCGCGTCCAACTGCGCGAGCGTGGCGGTCTGGGTCATGAGGTCGCCGGGATCCTTGGGGTCCAGCGGGCTCTGGTACTGCAACTGAGCGACCAGCAGCTTGAGGAACCCCTCGGAGTCCATCCCGCCGAGGGCGTTCATCGCGTTGTCGACCGAGCCGTGCATCCCCGTCGAGGGTTCGACGGCTCCGATGGCCATGGGCATGGTTGTTACCTCCGCGTCATCAGGCGGTCAGAGCCGCAGCCCGGCGGGGATCCGCTGGCTGGCGCGGCGATGGCTGGGTGCTTCCGTCTTGCGGTCATCGTCCGAGCGCCCTTCGGCGCCGGGCCGTTCATCGCCATCGCCACTGAGGTCGAAACCTCGTTGGGCAAGCTGGTCGCGGGCGTCCTCGAGGAGTTCCTCCGCAGACTCACCGTCCCCCTCCAGCAGGGTCAGGCGCACCTGGCCGTCCTCCATCGCCACCCTGACCCGGACATCACCGAGGTCGATGGTCAGCTGCCGCGGTGGCGGCAGGGTCTCCAACCGTTCGACGGCCTCCATCACCCGCAGGACGGCGGACGACATGACCGGGGCACGGGTAGCGGCTTGCTTGGCAGCGTCGCTGTTGATGGGCTGATCGACCGAGGCGCTGGCGGTCGGCACCCGGTCGACGGGAGCCTCGTTGCGGCTTCCAGATCGGGCCGCGTCGGATGCACGCGTTGCCGTGTCACTGGCCCGGTTCTCCTCCCCCGATCCAGCGACCCCCCGCGTGCGCGTCTCGCGAGCGAGCGCCTCCGCATCCTCGTCGTCCGCCTGGTTGTCGAGCGACGCGGTCTGACGACCGTCGGAGGCGGGAGCGGCGGGCGTGCTCGGCGTCTCGGTCTCGCCATCGCCCCGCGCATCAGTGTCCTCCAGGGCTTCAGCGTCGGCGAGGGCATCACCATCGGCAGCATCCAAGGCGTCGGTGTCGCCCGGGACGATCCCTTCGGTGTCGCCGTCTACCTCGGCGTCACCCTCGACCTCGGTGTCGCCCGGCACGGGCGATGCCACCAGCTCACCGAGGTCGTCGAGGTCTGGCGCGTCACCTTCGTCCAGGGTCGCTACCTCGTCGAGGATGGTGTGAAGGTCGACCTCGGTGGCCGATCCGGCGTGCTCAGCGCCCTCATCCTGTGTACGCATCGCCAGGAGCGCGGGGAGCGACCAGCCGTCAGCCGTGAGCTCCTCGTGATCCTGCTCGAGGTCGGCCAACAGTTCGAGGGCCTCGACCATCTCGACGACCTCTTTGCCGGCGTCGCCGCCCAGCAAGGTCATGAGGGTGGCCTCGAAGGCGGCTGGGTCACCACTGCGCGACGTTGGTGAGCTGGTGCCATCGCTAGCCTTGGCGGCCGGAGCGGCCATCATGAGGGGAAGATCCATCATCGCAACTGCTCCCAGGTACTCATGACCCGCTCGACGTAGAGCTGGGTCTCGGTGATGCGTGGGATGCCGCCCGCTTGGGCGACACGGTTGGGTCCGGCGTTGTAGGCGGCGAGAGCCAGGTCGACCTCGCCGAACCGGTCGAGCTGTTCCTTCAGGTAGCGCGCACCACCTGCGAGGTTCGCCTCGGGGTCGTAGGGGTCCACGTTCAGCCACTCCGCGGTGCCGGGCATGAGTTGCGCGAGCCCGATCGCCCCGGCGTGTGACACCACGCTCTGATCGAAGTTCGATTCGTGCCGCACCAACGCGGTCAGCAGTGCCGGGTCGACGCCAGCTTCGTTCGCGGCTCGTTCGATGCTGGGGAGCCACCGGGCTGCGGCATCCGGCAGCTTCGAGGGGTCGACCGCGCCGGTCGGAGCTGCTCCGAGCGGTCCGGCCGTGGCTGCGGTGGCCGCCGTCACGTTCGGGCGCTGCGCCGCGGCTCGCGTCTCGCCGGGACGGTCCGTTGTCGGTCCGTTCAGGTCGAAGGACGCACCGCGTGCGGGGGGCACGAAGCTGTCGAGTCGCGACTGGATCTCGGCGATCCGCGACTGGATCGTGGCCATGCCGTCGCCGAGGCCAGCAGGAGAGATCCCCGTAGGCATCATCGTGACCGCCTCCACGCCGTGAGCCCCATCTCGTCGTCGCGGCGCGCCTGGCGGCGCCCCTCGTCACGGGCGGCGTCGGCATCGCGACGTTCCTTGAGCCGTTCGACGCTGCGTCGCGCGATGGCGGCCTGTTGACGCCGCTTCTCGGCCTCCTCGCCGGCGCGTTCCGCTGCGCGACGTTCCCGGTCGGCGAGGACGGCCTCATCAGCGAGCCCGAGGGCGCCAAGTCGGCTGGCTTGGAGCCCGCCCGCTGCCAGTTGGGTCCCCGGCTCGGGGTGCAGGTCGGTCATCGCCTGTAGGAGCCCGCTCACGCGGGACTGGGCGACAGCGGCTCGGCGCTGCGCACTGGCGCGTGCGATCAGGTGTTCCTGCTCACGCTGCTCACGCAGACGGATCACCAGCGGCAGGCGGTCTTCACGGGTGCTCACGCGGCCACCTCCGCATCCGGCTGGAGGTGCCGGGCGAGCTCGGTCAGCAGCGCCCAGGCCTCCGTCGCGGAGCTGATCTCGGTGGCCGACTGCGACAGGAACGCGACGAGGTGCTCCTCCATCGCCAGGGCCGCGTCCGCCAGCGGGTCGGTCCCAGTGACGTAGGCCCCGACCTCGACCAGGTCTCGGACCCGTTCGGCGGCCGACAACGCCCGACGGATCGTGATCGCAACCGCCTGCTGTTCATCGGTCGTGACGGTGCTCGCGAGACGGCTCAGGCTCTCCAGCGGATCGATCGCCGGGAAGCGGCCGGCACTGGTCAACTTGCGGTCCAGAACCAGGTGGCCGTCCAGCAGAGACCGGGCCGCGTCCGCGACGGGTTCATCGTGGTCGCCACCCTCGACGAGCACGGTGTAGAAGGCCGTGATGGTGCCAACGGCACGGGGACCGGCACGCTCGAGGAGCCGAGGCAGCATCGCGAAGACGCTCGGCGGGTACCCGCGGCTGGTCGGGGGCTCGCCGGCGGCGAGGCCGATCTCGCGCTGCGCAGTGGCGAGACGGGTCAGGGAGTCGACGGTCAGCAGCACGTCGTGGCCGTCATCGGCGAACACCTCGGCGATCCGGGTGGCGAGGATCGCGGCCCGCATCCGCATCAGGGCCGGCTCGTCCGAGGTGGAGACCACAACGACCGAGCGGGCGAGCCCTTCGGGGCCGAGCACCTCTTCGACGAACTCACGGACCTCGCGGCCACGCTCACCGACCAGGGCGATCACGGATCGCTCTGCGGTCGTGCCGCGCACCATCATGGCCAGCAGGGTCGACTTCCCGACGCCGGAACCGGCGAACAGACCGAGCCGCTGCCCGCGACCCACCGTGCAGAGGGTGTCGATCAACCGCACGCCGGTGTCCAACGGTTCGACGACGCGTTGACGTTGGAGGGCGTTGGGGACGTCGGCTTCCATCCCCATCTGCGGCGCAGCGATCGGCGGGCCCCCGTCCAGTGGACGTCCCAACGCATCGACGATGCGCCCGAGCAGCGCGTCGCCGATCGGTGCGGTCAGGGCCCCGGAACGCGGCCGAACGCGGTCACCGCGAGCGATGCCCGCGGTATCACCCAGCACCAGTGCTCGGCTCGCATGATCGTCGACCGCCACGACCTCGGCGACCCGGCGACCGCCTTGAACCTCGAGGTCAACGGCGTCACCGACGGCCAGCCGCAGTCCGCGGAGCTCGACCTCGGTGCCGACGACGCGGGACACGATGCCGTGGGTGACGGCACGCAGAAGCTCGTTCGTGGCCGTCATGCCTGCCCCCCGGCCAGCAGCTCGAGGGCGGCTTCGACCAGTGCTCCGCGACGCAGATCGACCCCGCAGGTCGCGCCATCGATCCGTGCGTCGCCGATCGAGAGGGTCGCGTCCGCCACCCAGGTGAACCCCTGGCCGGCCGCGTGCTCGGAGAGCTGCGCGTGGTGATCGGGATGGACCCGGACCTGCAGGTCATCGGCGTCGAGGCGCATGATCGCGGTCCGTACCCGTTCGAGCAGCTCCTCGGCTTCGGGCGCGATACAACGCCCCAGGACCGCTTCGGCGAGGTTCCGGGCGAGGTCGAGGTGGATCGCCGTTGCCTCGTCGCGTTGCGTCCGCAGTTCGTCCGTGGCCGCAGCTGCGGCGGTGGCAACGAAACCGCGAAGCTGTTCCACCTCGGCTCGCATGGCGTCGCGACCGGCGGCTTCGCCTTCCGCGTACGCGTCGGCGCGTGCGACCGCCAGCCGATGTTCGATCGCGGCGGTGGTCGCTGGGTCGAAGACGGCATCGGGCACGCCGAGCCGCCGGGGGGTCGAACCATCGACCGTCATCTGCAGGACCTCACTCAACGAGTTCCTCCTGCGACCGGTTGATCTGGATCAGCCCTTCCTTCTCGAGCTGGTGGACGACCTGGATGACCTCGCCCTGGGCTTCTTCCACCTCGGACACCCGCACCGGGCCCATCAGATCCATCTCCTCGGCGATCGCCGTGCGGGCACGCTCGGAGAGGTTGCCTTCGAGGGCCTCCCGAAGCTCCGCGGTGATCCCCTTCATGGCCAGCGCCAGGCGAGCCGGGTCGATCTGACGCAGCACCTCCTGCAGCGACCGGGCGTCGAGGATCAGCAGGTCCTCGAACATGAACATCAGGGCACGCACACGCTCGGCCAGGCCCGGATCGATCTCCTCGAGCTCAGCCAGGATCATGCGCTCCGTCGCCGGATCGGTCATGTTCAGGACGTCGGCGAGTTCCTTGACCCCGTCACGACGTCCCGAGCGGCGACGCACCTCACCCAGGCGGACGCGGAGTGCCTCCTCGACCTGTTCGACGACCTCGGGGGTCGCCCGTTCCAGGGTTGCGAGGCGGTTGGCGACGACGGCCTGGACCGCACGGTCGAGGCCAGCCAGGATCTGTGCGCCCATGCGTGCAGGCAGGTGTGCGAGCACCAAGGCGATCGTCTGGGGGTGCTCATCACGCAGATGCTGGAGCACCTCGGTGATGTCGTGCATCCGTAGGAAGTGGAACGGGGCCGCGTGGGTGGTCGCCAGCAGACGATCGACGATCTCATCGGCCTGATCGCCGTGGATGCGCCGCATCAGCTCCCGAGCATGCTGTTCACCACCTCGGACCAGCTGGTTGTGTGCCTGCGCCTCGGCCTGGAACTCGACGAGGACGGTCTCGAGCTGACGTGCCGGGATGTCGCCGAGCGTGGCGATCTCCACAGCGAGCTGCTCGGACTCCTCCTCATCGAAGTAGCGCATCACCGCGGCGGCGCGCTCCGGCCCGACCGCCAGCATCACGGCTGCCGCCTTCTGGGAGCGACTCATCTGAGTGAGGGCGGTCACGCGTCCACCCTCCGGTCAGCGAGCCAACCACGGAGCAGTGCGGCGATCTCCTCGGGCTGCTTCTCGACCAGTTCGGACACCTCGTCCTTGGTGGTGGGGCCGGGGTCGATCTCCTCCGGCTGCTCGCGGAGCTGCGCGGGCGGGCGGACCTGTGCCGGCACGACCTTCTCCGGCTCGGGTTCAGGCCTGGTGCGACGGCGGCTCATCAGGAACAGCGCCACGGCGATCACCAGGAGCACGACCAGCGCAACGATCCGCTGGATCAGGTCGACCAGTTCCGGGCCGTCTCCGACGACGGGGGCTTCGGGGAGCGGAGGTGTCGCGACCCGGGTGATGGCGATCTCGTCGCCGCGCTCGGCGTTGATACCGGCCGCTGCGCCAACCAGGTCGAGGAGGGCGCCGTCACCGACGGCCGCATCCTCGTCGACGACGATGGCGACGGTCAGCCGCTGTACCTCGCCAGGGGCTTGTACGACGCGGGTCACGGTGCGACCGACCCCGAACTCACGGGTTGCCTCGTCGCGTTCGTAGTTGCCTTCGCCGCCACCGGCCTCGGGGAGCGGCCCACCGTCGACGCCAACGATGCCGCCAACGGCGGGGCCGGTGCCTTCGTAGCGCTCCTCGGAGGTCTGCTCGCGCAGCGGGATGCCGCCTTCGTCGTAGGTCTCCGTCTCGGTCTGGACCTCGTCGAAGTCCAGCGTTGCGCGCACGACCACCGAGGCCGGCGCATCGGTCGCTCGACGCAGCAGTTCGGAGATCTCGACGGACAGCGCCTGCTCGAAGTCGCGGGTCCGCTGCTGTTGGCCGTCGGTGACACCGCTGCCGGTGCCATCGCCGGGTGCGTGGAGGACCTGCCCGTTGGTGTCGGCGATCGTCACCTGATCGGGGTTCAAGCCTTCGACCGCCGAGGCGATCAGCAGCGTCATGGACTGGATCTGCTGCCGGTCGAGCGGCGAGGTCGGCCGAACCAGAACCGAAGCGCTCGGTGGGGTCTGCCGGTCCGAGAACAGCGCCTCCTCCGGCATGACCAGGCGCACCGTGGCCGACTCAAGCGCGTCCATCGCGGTCAGGGTGCGGGCGAGCTCGCCTTCAACGGCGCGCTGCAGGTCGACACGCTGGCGGAAGTCCGACAGGCCCAGAGCCTGATCGTCGAGGAGCTCGTAGCCGGGGACCACCGGGGTGGCAGAGACGCCGGCCTGCGCCAGGTTCGCGCGCACCCGGTGCAGTTCGTCCTGCGGCACCATCACGCGGCTGCCGTCGAGCTGGTAGGTGACGCCCTGAGCCTCGAGCTCGTTGGTCACCTCGGCCAGCTCACGGTCCTCGAGACCCGCGTACAGCATCGCGTACGAGGGCGTCGCCACCCATCGGATGAAGGGCACGGCCGCCATGACGAGCACGATCGCGGCCACGGCAAGCCCAGCACGCTGCGCAGGCGGCAACGTGCGGATGAGCCCTGCGAGTCGGTCCTTCAGTTCCACCGGTCACCCCTCATCGCGAACGCGGTCACAGCTGCATCCGCATGATCTCTTGGTAGGCGTCCAACGCCCGGTCACGGACCTGGACGAGCATGTCGACGGCCAGGGCCGATTCGGTCGTTGCCAGCATCAGTTCGTGCACCTTGGTCGGCCCACCCGTCGCGACGTCGACCGCCATCGCGTCGGCCTGGTGTTCCAACGCCGAGACCTGCTGCAGGCCACGCGCCATGGCGTCCCCGAAGCCCGCCGCTGGCGTGCCGTTGCCGCCGCCCGGTGCGTTCACCAGCGGGAGGGAGGGGATGCCGCCGATCGGAGGGATGGACATCATCGACCTCCGAGCCGCAGTGCCGTCTGGTAGGCCTCACGGGCCGACTCGACGGTGCGCATGTTGGCCTGGTACTGCCGCTGGGCGATCATCAGGTCGGTCATCTGCCCGGACATGTCGACGAGCGGCTTCTGGACCATCCCGTCCTCGTCCGCCAGTGGATGGTCGGGGTCGTGCACGATCGGCGCGTCACCCTCTTGGCGGACCTGGGCACCGACGACCACGCCCGAACCCGTCTCGGCGTAGGGGCCGTTGCCCAGCGGGGTCGCGACGGGACGCAGTGCCCGGAAGGGCTCCTCGTCGGTCGCGGTGACCGTGTTGACGTTGGCCATGTTGTGCGCGATCGCGTCGATCCAGTGGTGGGCGAGGCCCACACCGGTCCGGCCGATGTTCATGGCGGAGAAGGTCATGAGTGCCTCCCGTGCCGTGGCGACGAGGTCGTCATCGCTGACCGCCCATCGCGACCCGCATGTTGCCGACCTTGAAGTTGAAGGCAGCGGCCATCGCTTCACGCTGCAGGCCGTCCTTCATCTCCCCGATCAGCTCGGTCTCGAGGTCGACGCTGTTACCCATCGCGTTGACCACCGTGGGTGATGCTCCGACGTTGGGCTGCGCCGCTTGGGGGCGGCCCCGCTGGACGGCGTCGGCGAGGGTGGTCTCGAAGTCGACATGCGAGGCCCGGAACCCGGGCGTCTGCGCGTTGGCGATGTTGTTGGCGCGAACATCACCACGCAGCGAGAGCCCGTTCAGCGCACCGATCACGGTGTGCGTCGCGGCATCCCACATGGTCTGGTCTCCTCGGTACCGGGGACCCGACGTTTCCGAACACGAGAAAGGAGGAGGCATGCGCCTCCTCCATGAGCCGTGAGCGTTCCGTCGAGTTGTCGTGGTCCCATCGGCCGACCGCGGAACGACTCAAGCGGTCTACATCATCGATCCGGTCAGCCGACCCCCAGGCGGGCGGTTCGACCCTGGCGACCGCGGATCGCCGCTATACGGGGC
>SKNK01000046.1 GCA_007120565.1 Nitriliruptoraceae bacterium
CGCGTCGCCCGTTGCGGCCCCTTCCATGTCCGGCCCGGGCGCCATCACGTGTCCCCGCGCGAAGGACGATGGGGCCCCCCGCTCACCAGCAGCCAGGCACCGACGCCCAGGCACAGCACCGCCGCCGGGATGAACACGTCCAGAGCCGGTGTCACCTGCGCGGCCCAGCCGACCACCGGCGGACCGACCGCGAGCCCCAGACTGAACGCCATGTTGAACAGCCCGAATGCACGGCCACGGGTCGCGTCGGTCGCCAACAGCGAGGTGGTGCCGGTGACGGCGGGGAACACCAGTCCGTACCCGGCACCGAACAGCGCGCTGGCCACCACGGCCACCCACAGCGCGGCGGCGAAGGTGAGCGTGGCGAGCGACAGCGCAAGCACGAGCAGTCCCACCGCGGCCGTGGCCAGTGCGCGGCCCCGGTCGACGCGCCCGGCCAGCGGCGACAACATCATCCCGGCCGCCACGACGGCGTAGATCGTGAACAGGATCCCGACGACGCTGGGGTCGGCGCCCAGGCCCTCGGCGCGCCCCGGCAGGAACCCCGCGAGCACGCCCACTCCGGCGGTCAACGTCGCCGTCGCCGCGAGGGCTCGGCGTAGCGTCGGATCCGCGAGCAGCGCCCGCATCGCTCGTCCGACCTGGTCGGCGCCGCTGGGGGCAGCCGCTTCGGGCGTGGTCAACCGGTCGAACACGCCCCACCAGGCGATCACGAAGGCAAGAGCCAACAGGCCAGCTACGCCGAGGAAGACCGCCTCCGTACTGACCGTCTGGCGGACGATGCCGGCGGTGGCCGGGGCGACGACCGCGGCCGCGCCGATCAGGGCACCGAGCCGTCCGAACGACCGGCCGGTGTGGCCCGGCTCAGCACGGTCGCCCGCCGCCGCGAACACGGCGGGGATCAGCACCCCTCCGGCAAGGCCGTGCAGCACCCGGACACCGACGAAGGCACCGACCGTGGTCGCCGCGGCGTACGCGGCGACGGCCAGCGCCGCCAGGCCCAGGCCGAGCAACAGCACGCGTCGCCGCCCCCACTTGTCGACCAGGATCCCGCCGATCACGTTGGCGGGAAGGTTGCTCGCTGAGTACGCGCCGACGGCGGCGCCGATCGCAGCGTCCCCACCCCCGAGCTCTTCGACGTGGGGGCCGACGGTGGGCAGCAGCGCGAAGATGTCGAGGAACGACAGGAACAGCACGACGCCTGCGGACCGGCGGGTGCGGCGCGCACGGACCAGGACCCGCTGCTCGCGCGGTGTCGTGATCACGGGTACCTCGAGGTTGCAGGGTCGATCATCGTGGACCAGGGTCGGTGTTGTGCTACCAACCCTACGTCCGTTGACCGTGGCGGCGGTCCCCGCGCCGGTTCTGCTCACGTGGCTCGGTGCGAGGTGTCCACCAAGCTCCGGCAGGGACGGCTGGCCGCGACCCGGACCCCGGGCCCACGACAAGCGGGAGGCGAGGGCCGCGCCCCGTACGCCGGGTCACGACAGGCGAGCTGCGATGGGGGAGATGCGAGGCAGCGCCGCGTGACGCACGGGATGCAATACCTCGGCGCGGGGGATCGTCCTAGGGGGTGAGGCCCGGGTACCGATCCGGGTACCGACCCGAACCGGCTTCCGGTCCGATGTGCGCGACGGTGCACGTGACGGTGTTCCGCGCACCGGGTGCGTTCAACCGGACAGGTGATGGACGGATCGGGCCGGGTCATGGAGCATGGATGGCTGTCGTGACGGGTCACGTGGACCTGCACGGTGGCGGGGAGGAAGACGGATCACGGTGCTCGGGGCGAGCGGCCGGACGCAGCTGCAGCAACTCGCGCGAGACGAGTTGCCGGGGCTGTATGCGCTGGCGTGGCAACTGGCGGGCACCGATGCCGAGGATCTTGTCCAGGAGGCGCTGCTGCGCGCGTGTCGCAACTTCGAGCAGTTGCGGGATCCCAAAGCAGCTGGTCGGTGGTTCCGCGTGATCCTGACCAACGTCTGGCGGGATCGCCTCCGCAAGGAGGGTCGCGAGCCCGACGAGGTGTCCATGCCGGAGGAGGAGGGCTTCTCGCTGTATCGCACCCTGGTGGAGGAGGATCCGCTTCCGTACTCGGACACGCTGCACGTCGATTTCCTCGGCGCCTTCTCCGAGCACGATGTGCACGAGGTGTTGCAGCGATTGCCGCTGCGGTACCGGGCGCCGTTGGTGCTGCGCTACGTCGAGGGCTTCTCCACCCAGGAGATCGCCGACCTGCTGGAGCTACCGCTCGGCACGGTCCTGTCGCAACTGCACCGTGGTCGCCAGCGCTTCGAGCGTGCGATGTGGGAGTACTCCGAGGAGTCCGGGCTCCTGAACGAGGCCACCCAGGGTTCTGGCACGACACCAGGATCCTCGAGGTCCGCGCGTGGACCCGCGCACGGACCCGCGGAGCGGCCAGCCACGGGGGTGTCCTCGTGACCGACCAGATCCGCTGCCGTGATGCCGTCCATCAGCTCTGGGGCTACCTCGATGGTGCGCTGACGACGGGCAACCAAGAGGCGCTGGAGTCCCACCTCTCCTGGTGTCTGCGCTGCTGCGGCGAACTCGAGTTCGCGCGGGAACTTCGCGGGCTACTGCAGCGGCGCGCGAGCCCGCCGTTGCCTGACGACGTTGCGGATCGTCTCGAGCGGTTCGTCGACCACCTCGACGACCCTTCGGGCCCGCCCAACCCGACCGTTGACCACAGGAGTTGACCGATGAGCCAGGACCTGATGTTCCAGGACCGGATCCGCACGGTCGTGCAGGACGCCTACCGGGCGATCCCGGCGGGGGGAGGCCGCGAGGTCGCGCAGCGTTGGTACGCGCCCGAGGAGTTGGCTGATGTGCCCACGGTGGCCATCGAGTGGGCGCTGGGGGTCGGTAACCCGGTCCGCGACGCTGCTCTGTCCCAGGGCGAGACCGTGCTCGACCTCGGCTGCGGGGCGGGGATCGACTCGGTCCTCGCCGCACGGGCGGTGGGGTCGACGGGGGAGGTCATAGGACTTGACGTGCTCGACGACATGGCGACCCGTGCGCGACGTGCGGCCGAGGCTGCCGGGGTCGCAGACCGGTGTCGGTTCGAGGTCAGTGAGATGGAGGCGCTCCCGTTCGACGATGCGTCGGTGGACGTGGTGGTCTCCAACGGCGCGCTCAACCTGTCACCACGCAAGAGCCGGGCGATCGCTGAGCTGGTTCGCGTGCTGAAGCCGGGTGGCCGCGTCTGCATCGCCGACCTGATCGTCGACGACGATCTCCCACCGGAGGTCCTGGCCAGCGATGCGTCCTGGGCGGGTTGTATCTCCGGCGCCCTGTCCGAGCGGGTGCTGCAACGCAAGCTCGAACGCGCCGGGATGACCGAGGTGACCATCTCCGGTCACCTGCCGCTGAGCATCGATCATCTCGCGCTCTACCCGCTGTTCAACGCTGAGGTGATCGAGTTGATGCGGCGGTTGATCCCGCAGGAGCGGCAGGACCGGGTGGCGGTGGCCGTGGTCATCAAGGCGACCAAGCCGACCAGGACCGTCGAACGCGACGCTTCGGCCGCCGCAGCGGTGATGGAGCTCATGGCCTCCGGGGCGAGCCACCTCGGCGACATCCCGCCCGATGCGATCGAAGCGCCGGGCGTGACGGTCCGCCACCTGAAGACGGTCGAAGACATCCAACTCAAGGTGCTCGACGTCGAACCCGGTGGATCCACCCCTCACCACGTCCACCCGCATGCCCACGAGGGGATCGTGGTCGCCGGGGTCGGTGCGTTGGTGCTCGATGACCGCGACGAGCCCCTGGAAGCGGGATCGGTGTTCTCGGTCGCACCGACCGACCGACATCGCATCGCCAACCGGGGACCCCGCCCCTTGCGGTTCGTCTGCATGGACTGCTTCGTCGAGTGACCCGTGGACGAGCGGCCGGTTGAGGCCGTCGAGTCGCTCGCGGTGGTGGCTCACCGGCCGGTGACGTCGCCCTGCAGGTACAGCTTCATGCCTTGATGCGTGACGTCGAACCCGAGCGACTCGTAGAAGGTGCGGGCATCGGGCCGCTGGGCGTTGGTCGTGAGTTGGACCAGGTGGCAGCCTCGACGTCGGGCCTCGGCGATGGCCCACTCGAACAGGACGTGGCCGAGACCCGTGCCGCGTCGGGCGGAGGTGATCCGCACCGCCTCGATCTGCGCTCGCCAACCTCCTCGGAACGTCAGGTAGGGCAGGAGGGTCAGTTGCAGACAACCAACGATCTCGCCGTCGTCGGCCTCCAGCACGATCAGCTGATGGTTGGGGTCGGCGTCGATGGCGTCGAAAGCGGCCCAGTAGCTGTCGTCCAGCGGCTGCTCGGCGGTCTCGCGTTGGCGTCCGAGGTCATCGTCAGCCAGTAGCTCGACGATCGCTGGGACGTCGGCACGGACGGCTTGGCGGACCTGCACGGCGGGCTCCATGGGCTCTCGATCACGACGGAGGTGACCGTACTCACGTAGGGCGGGCGCCACATCCGAAGGCGAGGCATCCGAACGCGAGCAGCGAAGGCTGCGCTGGGGGCTGCTACCCGTTGGTGGGGGGAGCCCGACTCAGTCGGGTGCCAGGCTCCGTCGGGTGAGGTCGAGGAGCGCCTCGAGTGAGGGTGGTGGATCATCCCTTCGCCACCCCAGCCAGACCCTGATCGGCGGTGCGTCCTGGACCAGGCGGAACACCACGCCGGGTCGTGGGAACTGCGCCAGGGTCGCCTCGGAGGAGATGCCGATCGCCTGACCCGAGGCGATGACGGTCAGCCACTCGTCGATGCCGTGGGTCGTGCGGAACCCCGCCGGTCGACGGTCGGGCTCCCAGAGGCTCGCGGTCGTGGTCCCCGACTGGTCGTCGACGGCCACGGTGTCGTCGACGAGATCGGCGAGACACACGGTGGATCTGGAGGCGAGGTGGTGGTCGGTTGCCACCACGGCGTAGCGGCGTTCGTGGCCGACCTCTGCACGCTCGATGCGCGGGTCGGCGATGGTTCGCCGGAGGACGGCCACGGCGCAACGGCCTTCCAGCAGCCCGGCCGTTGGCGTGTCGCTCTGCACGAAGACCAGCTTCCCCGAGCCGTCGTCGGCCCACCCGCGCTGCACCGTGACCGTGTGCTCACCCAACGCCGCCCAGGCGAAGCCGATCAGCAGCTCGTCGTCGGCGGCGATCGCGGTCGCCTCGAGTTCGGCGAGGACGTCGAGGATGCGACGGGCGTGGGCCAGGACCCTCTCCCCTGCAGGTGTGCAGGCGAGGTGCCGGCTCGATCGTGTCAGCAACGGCTGCCCCAGCGGGTCGCGGTGGGCACCACGCGCCATCCTCCAGCGCTGCGACGAGCCGCCGCTCCCTTCGGTTGAGGTGGGGACGTCCGACCGCCGGACACCCGGTCGGTAGCCGGCAGCAGGCTGATGGTCCACGCTGAACAGTGATGGTCGTGGTCAGGTGCCGGTTCGCTCATGGATCTGCTGTAGCTCGGCGGCGCTATAGGTCACGATCTCGTCGGTGTCGTCAGGGCTGCGCAGCCGGATCTCCGCTTGCTGAGCTTCGTCGTCGAGGTGGTCCCAGATGATGGCGGCAGCCTGCTCGAAGTGTTCGACCTCGGTTGCGCCGTCAGACCGTTCGAGGTCTGCGTAGACGGAATCGTCGCCATCCAGGAGCAGATCGTGGACCTCGAACCCGGCGTCCTGAAGATCCTCTCCAGCTGCAGACAGCCCCGCGATGGCTGCGCAGGATGACAGCATCAGTAGCACCGCGCCGCCAAGAGCGGTGAGCCGGGTCGACCGGGCGGGCCTATTCTTCTGACCGTGAGTGCTCATCTCGGATCACGCCTTCCTGTCCCACTCGAAGGTGGGAAGCTGGATGTCACGTGTCAACTGGCTGACGCCGGGGTAGAGAGCGTCACCACGGTCACCTGTCGGCGATCGGTTCCCGTCGGTGTCACGGTCTACCGGCTTGACCGTCCCGACAAGGAGTTGCTGTGCCGAAGGTGATCGCCGACATCTCGATGTCCATCGACGGGTTCGTGACCGGCCCGGACGCTGGTCCCGGCCGCGGTCTGGGCATCGGTGGAGAACCCCTGCATCGTTGGGCCTTCGACAGCAGCGATGCCGTCGATCAGGCCATCCTGCGCGAGGGGACCGAGCAGACCGGTGCGGTGGTGATGGGGCGGCGGCTGTTCGATGTCATCGACGGGCCGAACGGATGGGACGACCAGAGGGGGTACGGCGGCGGTGAGGTCGGAACACCGCCGTTCTTCGTCGTCACACACGCCGCTCCAGAACGCACCCGGCTCGACCTGGGCTTCACCTTCGTCGAGGACGGGATCGCTTCGGCCATCGCCCAGGCGGAAGAGGCCGCGCGAGAGGGCCACGTTGTCGTGATGGGCGGCGCCGAGGTCGTGCGGGCGTGCCTGGATGAGGGCCGCCTCGATGCACTGCGCCTGCATATCTCACCGGTGGTCCTCGGCGCCGGCACCTCACTGTTGGAGGGGGCGGCTCGTCGCGAGCTCTTCCAGCAGGAGGTCCGGGTCTCGCAGCACGCCACGCACGTCACCTACTCGATCGCCTCCTAGGCAACCACAGCCGGTTCCGTGATGGCCGGAGCGGGGGTCCGCACGCCCCGGATCAGCAGGTAGAGGATCAACGCGAACTCGGCGAACCGCGGCGCCTCGAGCGCCACACGGAAGATGCCGGGAAGCTCGGGAGCCGCGAACCGCACGACGGTGTCGACGATCCAGGCCACACCCGCGACCCCGAGCGCGACGCCGAGGAGCCGGGGAAACATCCGGGACCTGACCGCGAGGTAGCTCAGGGGCAGCAGCCACAGCCCGAAGAAGATCCCGGCGAGCGTGTAGCCGACCTGGTGCAGGTCGAGCAGGAACAGCGTGAGTGCGTCCGCTGCCTCGACCCCGAGGGAGGTTGCGACGGAAGCGTCGGTCGCCACCAACAGCGCGGCCTGGTGGAACAGCAGGTTGGTCAGGATCATCGCGGCGCCGACGGTCACGAACAGGACCATCGCGCCGGCTGCGGAGAGATCGACGTGTCTGAGCAGCCGGTGCAGCGCGACCCCAACGGACACGAACAGGATCGCCATCGCGAGGTCGGCGACCAGCGAGACCCGGAACAAGGTCGGGTTCCCGACGATGTTGGCGGTGGTGGTTGCGGCGTCGCCTGGTGTGTAGACGGTGTTGCGCACACCCAGGTGGGCGTACCCACCGAGGATGGCCATGAGCAGGTAGAGGACGCCAGCGGCGCGGGCGACACGTGAAGGGGATGACACGACGGGACCTTGTCTTCGAGGGGACGATCGTTGACCCCACGATGTCCCACCACCCCGGTGCACGCCTCAGCTCAGCGGCTCGCGTTGTCCCAGCCGAAAGCCTGATCTCGGTCCCATCCTTCCGGCCGACGCGCACCACGGCCGACCCTTGCGCGCACAGGTCACTGGTACGTGCGCACAGATCTCTGGTGTGCACACAGATCGCCGGTGCCTCGCAGAGCGGCCAGGCGAAGGACGGTTGAACGGCCCATCCGGGCGGCGTCGGCTCGACCCGGTGGTACCGCCCCAGCGTCGGGGAACCCACCCGTTGCACGGATGCGATCGACCTCGACCCGGTGGTACCGCCCCAGCGTCGAGCATCCCACCCGCCACACGGATGCGCTCTACCTCGACGCCGAGGTAGTAGGAGGCCTACAGGTCGCGTGCGGACTTGCTCTTGGTCACCTTCTTGTCCCGCTTGGCCTGTTTCTTCTCCTTGGCGGTGCTGGCTGCCACCGTCTTGCTGCTTCTTCCGCCCTTGTCCTTGCTGGCCATGAGGTTCCCTCTGAGGCCGCGAAGGATGCGGCCACCACTGAGTATGACACCTGTGGGTCGCGCCCGCGCATCGGATCCCGACTCGAGTGACGCCAGCGCTTGCCGAGGGGTGGAGGGCATGGGAAGGTCCTACCCACCGGCATCGGAGCCGCTGTGCTCAACGACGCAGCCCGCAGGTTCGTGACCTCCGGCGTCTACGGCCACCTCGTGACCATCGATCCCGACGGTGGACCGCAGGTCACGCTGGCCTGGTTCGACCTCGAAGGGGACGAACTGGTCTTCGCCACCCTGGCAAACCAGCGCAAGCTCGACAACCTGCGGCGCGAGCCGCGCACCGCCGTCTCCTTCGAGGCCGATGACGTCGGCGGACACGGGCTCCGTCCCTACCTCGTCGTACGAGGAGTCGCCAGGGTCACCGAAGGCGGGGCGCCCGCGCTCCTGCAGCGTCTCGCGCACCGCTACCTCGGCCCGGAGGTGGACTTCCCGCCCATGCCCGACCCGCCCGAGGGCTACGTGACCCGGATCGCGGTCGAGTCGGTCAGCGGCGTCGGCCCCTGGACCGAGTGAACCACCTCGGGATCCTCGGAGATCCCGAGGTGGTTCAGGCCGCCTGCTCGCGGCGGTCACATCCTCCGAGGTGAAGGCGTACAGGAGCACGAGGAACTCCTCGCCACGACCTGGATCGGTGCACTTCGGAAGAGCAGACCGGTCGCGTTACCGCGGCTGGCGGTCGACCGCGGCGGCCGTGGCATCGCCGAGGTGAAGGATGTGGGAACGGCCGCTCTCGGTGGCCAACACGCGGGGTGTTCTCGACCAGGTCAGCGACCGGGTCTCCCGGGTTGTCCACAGTTCCCAGATCGGCCGGCTGGGCGGGGTGTTGCGGTGGCACCATCGTTGCCTCGAGCTACCTCGACGCTGATGACGCGACGGAGCAGGTGCTGGCGCGGAGCTCGGGCCGCGGCGTTACAGCCACCCAGCAGGACCCACCACCACAGCGCACCGCCCGGACAAGCTGGCGGCGCACCGCCTAGACGGACCAAGGAGACCGGACGTGACGGCCGTAGCGGCGTTTGTTCCCTCGATCCAGGGGACGCTCGATCGGTTGGCTGCGGTCGTCTCTGAGGTCAGCGACATCGAGATCGGTGTGCTCGACGAGCCCACGTTGCGGCTGGGATTGGCGCAGATCGAGACCGCCAGTCGCCGGCTCGAGGCTCGCCAGACGCGCATGGCGGGTGAGCTCGCTAAGCGTCGTCGTGCCGCCGCGCGTGAGAAGCCCGGCAGTGGCCCTTCCGACGCTGAGCGGGCCGAGCGCCAGTTGCGTCAGGAGTTGGCCGATGAACTGGACTGGACGCCATCGCGCTCCAAGGCGGCCACCGAGGTCGGGCGGAGGTTGACCGAGACCCCGGAGCTGGGTGAGGTCTTCGACACCGGCCACATCCCGCCACGCAACGCCAAGCTGATGACCGAGACGCTCTCGGTGCTGTTGGGTGACCAGCGAGACCGTGCGGAGGCGATCCTGCTCGAAGCGGCGCAGCGGGAGGATCCGGTGAGGTTCGGCAGGACCTGCCGGCGGTTGCTGGCTGAACTCGACCACGATGCCGCGGTCACCGCCGAGAAGCGTCGCCACGCGCGCCGCAAGGCCAGCGTGGTTCGCACCGATGACGGGATGTTGCGGCTGTCCACCGAACTCACCGGGCTGGACGCCGAGGTGGTCGAGACCGCCATCCACGCCTTCCGGGTCTACGACGGCCCCGATGACACCCGTAGCCCGGGGCAGCGGACCGCCGACGCTCTGGTCGCCGCCTTGCGGGTGGCGCTCGACGCCGGTGAGGCTCCCTCCGAACATGGCGTGCGTCCCCACGTGATGGTGACCATCGACTATCAGACCATCCTCGAGGGTGCCGGTGTCGCCGAACTCGGGTGGGCAGGCCCAACCCCCTACGCCGAGGTACGACGGCTGCTCGCCGACGCGGGGGTCTCGCGCATCCTGACCGACCCTCGCGGGCTGCCCCTCGAGGCGGGGGAGGCGGTACGCAGCGTGCCTGCTGGCCTGTACAAGCTCCTCGTGCTGCGTGACGGGGGCTGCATCTACGAGGGCTGCGATACGCCGGCGGGATGGTGTCAGGTCATGCACCTCGACGTGCCCTTCCGGAAGCTGGGTCGCCTGGGGCCGGGGACCTCAGCCCTGGGCTGTCTGCGGCATCACCGTGCCTTCGATGCCGGACACCTCGAGCTGCTCTGGGAAGACGGACGTCCGAGCTTGAGACAGCGACGACGAACCCCGGCTGACCGGTGAACCTGCCGGTCAGCCGCCACCGCAAGGACCCAACGCACGCACACGGTGCCAAGGGACAAGGGACCTCGGCCACGCCGGCAGGCTTCCACGCACGTTCACCTCGCGGTGCCCGTGTTCGCCCTGCGGTACGTGCGTTCGCCCTGCGGTGGGCGTGTTGGTCCTGCGGTCGCCGTGTTGATCTTGCGGTGGGCGTGTTGATCTTGCGGTGGGCGTGTTGATCTTGCGGTGGGCGTGTTGGGTTCGGCTCGCCGTGAGCGGAGTCGTTCGGTACCGTCACGTCGTGCGGGGCCGTCTGGACGGCTCGGCGTGGTGTGGAGACGGACGTCCGCCGGTGACGTCCCCCGGTGAACCGGGTCAGGGCCGAGAGGCAGCAGCCCTAAGCCGTTCTCGGACGGGTGCCGATCACGGGCGTCCG
>SKNK01000485.1 GCA_007120565.1 Nitriliruptoraceae bacterium
ACCGGGGTGGGCGCTCGGTTCGTGCTGCCGATCGTTCCCTGCCTGCGGTGGTCGGTATCACGGTGGCTATGGCAGCGGGCATCGCGTTGGTCGAGCTGCCGTGCACCGCTGGCTTCCCCGTCATCTGGTCGGGGATCATGCACACCCAGGGCATCGAGGGCACCACGTTCGTCGGGCTCCTGGGGCTGTACCTGCTGATCTACGTCGGGCTGGAGGTGGCCCTGTTCGTCGCGGTGCTCATCACGCTCAAGATCGGTCGGTTCGAGGAGCACTACGGCCGGATGCTCAAGCTGCTGGGCGGGATGGTCATGCTCGCGCTCGGTGGGGTCCTGCTGTTCGCGCCGGAGCTGATGGAGAACCTGGTCGGAGCCACGCTCGTCATCGTGAGCGCGGTCGTGCTGGCGTTCCTGATCGACCTGGCCAACCGCCGGCGCCAAGGGCGACGCCCGGCGCAACCGGGATCGGAGGGCCGTGGAGACAGGTCAGGTGGCAGGACGGGCGGTGCGGGAGCGACCTCCGGGAGCAGGCCGACGGAGGGTCGGCGATGACCGACCGGCACGTCCACGACGTCATCGTGATCGGTGGCGGGGTCGTCGGCGTCACACTCGCTCGCCTGCTGGCGCGCTACCACCTCGACGTGGTGCTGCTCGAGCGGGACGCAGAGGTCGGGTTCGGAGTCAGCAAGGCGAACAGTGGCATCATCCACTCCGGCATCCATGCGGACCCGGACACCGTCAAGGGATCACTCGAGTGGCCGGGGAACGTTGGCTGGCTGACCCTCCGGGACGATCTGGGGTTCGGTTTCGCGCAGGTCGGTGAGCTGCTCGTCGCCCTGTCGGAGGACGAGGTTCCGACGATCGACCGGCTCCACGCCCAAGGCGAGAGCAAGGGCGTTCCCGGACTGGAGCGATGGGATCAGCAGCGGATCCGACGCCATCAACCCAACCTCTCCCGTGAGGTGATCGAGGCGCTTTGGGCCCCAACGGCCGGGGTCATCAACCCCTACGAGGCGGTACTGCTGATCGCGGAGAGCGCGACCCTCAACGGTGTGGAGGTCGCGACCGGTCAACCCGTTACCGCCATCGATCCGCCGGATCCAACCGACCAGAGCAGCCCCATCGTGCTGCACACGCCGACGCGCACGCTGGCGTCGAGGTACGTCGTCAACGCGGCCGGTCTGCATGCCGACGAGGTGGCACGCATGGCCGGGGTCGGCACGTTCACGATCAGCGGCCGGAAGGGCGAGGAGTACCTGCTCGACAAGCGGCTCGCCGGGCTGGTCACCTCCATCATCTTCCCGTGCCCGACCGCGACCTCCAAGGGGACGCTCGTCACCCCGACCTTCGACGGCACCATCATGGTGGGCCCGACCGCCGAGGCCACCGACGACAAGGGCGACACGGCCACCACGCCCGAGGGTGCGGCGGAGGTCTTCGCTGCCGCGCGTCGACTGGTCCCCGGCATCGACGAACGGGATGTCATCGCCGAGTTCGCGGGGGTCCGTGCGGTCGCCGACACCGACGACTTCGTGCTGGGTGCGACGCCCCGGCGCGGCTTCCTCAACGCAGCCGGGATCCAGTCGCCTGGGCTGACCGCGGCGCCGGCGATCGCCGACCACCTCCTCGAGGTCCTGCGCGAGGAGGGACTCGAACTCATCGAACGTGCCGACTTCGTCCCGCGTCTGGAGCCACCGATCCGGTTCGGGGCCCTGCCGACAGAGCAACAGGCGGCCCTCGTGCACCGCGACCCCCGGTTCGCGCAGTTGGTCTGCAGGTGCGAGTTGGTGACCGAAGCGGAGATCGTTGACGCGATCGACCGGGGTGCGCGGACCCTCGACGGGGTGAAGTTCCGTACTCGAGCGGGGATGGGCCGTTGCCAGGGTGGGTTCTGCACCTGGCGTTGCATCGAGTTGGTAGCGGACCGGCGGGGGCAGGCGATCACGGACGTGACCAAGCGCGGCCGAGGATCCTGGATCGTCTGCGACCGCGACGACGCTGATGCGGCGCCGCACCCACCCGCATCGCCGGTCGCCGCCCCGCCAGCATCGACGCTCTCGACCGAGGTGGCGTCGGTGTCACGTGGTCGGGGGAGGTGAGGCGTCGTGGCCGTCACCCCCCAGCCGCGCTACCTCGACGATCGCTACGACGTCGTGATCGTCGGTGCCGGCCCCGCCGGCATGGCCGCAGCGTTGGGCGCCCGTGAGCGCGGTGCGGAACGCATCCTCCTCGTGGACCGTGAGACCGACCCGGGTGGCATCCTGCTGCAGTGCATCCACTCGGGGTTCGGGCTCCACGTCTTCGGCGAGGAGGTCACCGGGCCGGAGTACGCCGGGCGGTTCCTCGACCAGGTGCTCGAGCACGACGTCGACATCCTTACCGACGCCTACGTCATGGACGTCAGTGCCGACCGACGTGTCAAGCTGATGTCCCCGAAGGTCGGGGTGTCGACGGTCGACACCT
Source organism: Nitriliruptoraceae bacterium (assembly GCA_007120565.1). Classification (GTDB taxonomy): domain Bacteria; phylum Actinomycetota; class Nitriliruptoria; order Nitriliruptorales; family Nitriliruptoraceae; genus CSSed11-175R1. The sequence goes on from SKNK01000485.1 coordinate 2,460, forward strand.
CGGCGTTGGTGCTGGCGATGGGAGCTCGGGAGCGCACGCGCGAAGCGATCCGGATCCCCGGCGATCGTCCATCCGGGGTGGTCACGGCCGGCCTGGCGCAGCGGATGGTCAACCTCGACGGCTACCTCCCCGGACGACGGGCAGCGATCCTCGGGTCAGGGGACATCGGGCTGATCATGGCCCGCAGGCTGGCGCTCGAGGGCGTCGAGGTGGTGGGGGTGTTCGAGCTGCTCGACCACCCGAGCGGACTGACCCGCAACGTCGTCCAGTGCCTCGACGACCTCGAC
>SKNK01000293.1 GCA_007120565.1 Nitriliruptoraceae bacterium
GGAACGCCTGGACGCAGGCAGCAGATGCCCCGCACGATCAGCTCGATGCGGGTCCCCGCCCGGGAAGCCTCGTACAGCGCATCGATGAGCTGGTCGTCGACCAGGCTGTTCATCTTGGCCACGATCCTGCCGTCGTCGGCGGCAGCCTCCCGTTCGATCAACTCGAGCATCCGGGTCCGGAAGCCGGTCGGAGCGACGATCAGCTTGCGGTACTGCTCCTGACGGGAGTAGCCGGTCAGCACGTTGAACAGGTCGGAGAGATCCGCTCCGAGGTCAGGGTCGGCCGTGAGCAGCCCGAGATCCTCGTAGATGCGGGCGGTGCGGTCGTTGTAGTTGCCGGTCCCGATGTGGCCGTACCGGCGGACGCCACCTTCCTCGGCGCGGACGACCAGTGCGACCTTCGAGTGGGTCTTCAACCCCACGACGCCGTAGACGACGTGGACGCCGGCTTCCTCCAGGGCACGCGCCCACTCGATGTTGGCCTCCTCGTCGAACCTCGCCTTCAGTTCGATCAGGGCGACGACCTGCTTGCCCTCCTCGGCAGCGTCCAACAGGGCGCGGATGATGGGGCTTCCCGGACCCGACGTTCGGTACAGCGACAGCTTGATGGCGAGCACCTCGGGGTCGGCCGCTGCTGCCTCGATGAACGCCCGCACCGAGGTGGTGAAGGAGTCGTAGGGGTGCTGCACCAGGACATCACCCTCGCGCAGGACCCGGAAGAGGTCGAAGCTCTCGCTCGCGGCCGCGGTCAGACGCGGCTGGGTGGTCCGGTTGAACGTCGGGTGTTTGAGGTCGGGACGGTCGAGGTCGTACAACGCCCACAGCCCGGACAGGTCCAGGGGGCTCGGCAGGACGTTCACGTCGTCGTGAGAGATGTCGAGTTCACGGAGGAGCAGCCCGAGTACCTCCTCGGTCATGTCTGGCTCCACCTCGAGGCGCACCACGCGCCCGAACCTGCGGCGGGTCAACTCCGACTCGATGGCGAGCAACAGGTCGTCGGCTTCGTCCTCCTCCACCTCGATGTCGGCGTTGCGGGTGACACGGAAGGCATGGTGTTCGACCACCTCCAGGCCGGGGAACAGCCGGGGGAGGTGCGCGGCGATGACCTGCTCCAGCGGCACGAACCGCTCGCCGTCCGGCAGCACGATGAACCGGGGGAGCACCGGCGGCACCTTGATCCGGGCGAACCTGGCGTCGCCGTTGGCGGGGTCGCGGACCACCACGGCGAGGTTGAGCGAGAGGTTGGAGATGTAGGGGAAGGGATGAGCCGGGTCGACCGCCAGCGGGGTCAACACGGGGTAGATGCGGTCCTCGAACAGTTCGACGAGGAAGCTGCGGTCGTCCGCATCCAGCGAGTCCCAGTCGGAGAAGCGGACCCCGGCCTCGGCCAACCGTTGGACCAGGTCGTCGCCGAAGACCTGGGCGTGGCGCAGCGACTGGTCGGTGACCAGGTCGTTGATCGCCACGAGTTGCTCGGCAGGGGTCAGCCCATCGGGGTTGCCCCCGGTCACGTCGGCAGCCACCTGCTCCTTGAGCCCGGCGACGCGAACCTGGAAGAACTCATCCAGGTTCGCCTGGAAGATGGCCAGGAACTTCGCGCGTTCGAGCAGCGGGAGGTCACGGTCCTCAGCCAGGGCGAGGACGCGCTCCTCGAACTGCAACCAGGACAGTTCGCGGTTGAGGTAGCGGACCGGCCCGTCGCCGTCGCTCGGATGCCGATCGAGGATGGACACCGTGCTCTGTGAGCTCTCACGTGGTCGTGCCTCGTCGCTCACCTGGTGGTGTCTTTCGTCGTCGGGGTCCGAGCTCGATGACGCCTCGCGGGCGATGCCAAGGTGCCGCCGAGCGGTTCACGCCGGTACGGTACGTCGAGACGACGCGAGATGTCGGTCGAAGGGGCCGGACGCCCTAGGATCGCGGTCGACACGCGCGTGGGACAAGCGCCCCAGAGGAGGACGACGGTTGACCTACACGATCGCTGAGCCCTGCATCGACGTCAAGGACAAGGCCTGCGTAGAGGAATGCCCGGTCGACTGCATCTACGAGGGTGGCCGGATGCTCTACATCCACCCGACGGAGTGCATCGACTGTGGCGCCTGCGAGCCGGTCTGCCCGGTCGAGGCCATCTTCTACGAGGATGACGTCCCGGATGAGTGGAAAGAGTTCACGCCGATCAACGCCGAGTTCTTCGAGGACAGCGTGACCGGCCTGGGTGACCCGGGTGGTGCCGCCGGTGTGGGTGCGGTCGACCAGGACCACCCGAAGGTCGCCGAGTGGGAGGCCTGAGGGCCTCGCGGTCGTGACCGTGTGAGACACGTCGGGTCCGATCGGGCCCGACGTCGTCGCGGGTAGACTGTGCCCAGCGACCCGGTAAGGAGCCCTCGTGACGTACGTGATCGCCGAACCGTGCATGGACGTCAAGGACACGGCCTGCGTGCAGGAGTGTCCGGTTGACTGCATCTACGAGGGTGACCGGATGCTCTACATCCACCCGGCGGAGTGCATCGACTGCGCCGCGTGCGAACCGGCCTGTCCGGTGGAGGCCATCTTCTACGCCGACGATGTCCCGGATGAGTGGAAAGAGTTCACCTCGATCAACGCGGAGTACTTCGAGGACAGCGTCACCGCCCTCGGCTCGCCTGGCGGTGCCTCCGAGGTCGGCGTGACCAAGGTCGACCACCCCAAGATCGCGCCCTACGAGATCCCCTCGGCGACCTGATCGTCCTCCCGCGCCGTCGTCGCTCA
>SKNK01000429.1 GCA_007120565.1 Nitriliruptoraceae bacterium
CCCTCGGCGGGGCGGGTGCGGCCGAGCCCGTAGGCGTGATCGAAAGCGGACGCGTCCAAGGATGCTCGGGCCTGTTCCACCAGCTCGTCGAGGCGAGCAGCCGTGGAACCGGGGAGCTCCACCGCGGTGCGGAGGGTGGCGACCGTGCCGAGCAAGGTCGCCACGAGTGCACCCTCGCCGCTCTCGAGCGCCAGCGACGCAAGGTCCTGCAGGTCCTGGGGCAGACCGACGAAGTCCAGGCTCGAGACGGTCAGATCGAGACCGCGTTCGAGGTTGGTTCGGTGCAGCCGTACGGCTTCGGCACGCCGTCCCCGGCGCCGAGCGATGCGCGCAGCGTCGAGTCGTGCGAGGCAAGCGCTCCACCGGTCGCCAGCGGCGCGGAACCCGGCCTCCGCGGCCTCCGCGGCCACCGCAGCAGCATCGAGCCGTTCCGCGTGCCAGGCGACGGTGGCCGCGTGGTGCTCGACGGTGGCGACGGTCCACGCATCGTCCTCGCGGTCGGCGATCTTGCGTGCCCCCGCCAGTACCTCTGCCGCGGCTGCCGAGGCGCCGTCCTCGGCGTGGAACCGCGCCAGGAACGCCAGGTCCTGAGCGACACTCGGCCAGGCACCGAGCTGTTCCCCCGCGGCGATGGCGACGTCGAGGTAGTCACGAGCACGGACCGGATCTTCGACCGCTGCTGCCAGCCGAGCCGCGCCACGGTGCAGTTCGAGTTCGCTGTCGGCGGGCAGGTCGGGAGATCCTGCGAGGGAGGCGCGAAGCCATCGGTCCCCCTCGACGGCGTGGCCGAACTGCATCCAGAACCACCAGGCGGACGCCGCCACACGGGCGCTCCTCGCGTCGGCACGCTCCAGAACCACCCGCAGGTTGCCCTGTTCCGCGTGGAGGCGGTTGAGCCAGGCGACCTGATCTGCCGCCGTGAGTTCGGGTGCAGCCAACTCCGCCAGCTCGGCGTAGTGGTCGGCATGACGGTCACCGAGCAGGCGTTCCTCCGCGGGATCGAGGCGGGCCTCGGCGAACGAGCGCACGGTCGCCAGCAGATCGAGCCGTGCTCGTCCATCCGGGTCGGTCATCCGTTGGAGGAGAGACTTGTCCACCAGAGCGCCCAGCAGGTCGACCACAGCGGTGCGCTCCGCCCCCTCCTCGGCGCAGACCACCTCGGCGTCGCCGACCGTGGAGCCCCCAGAGAAGACGGTGAGGTGGGTGAGCAGACGTCGTTCCCGAGCGCTCAACAGATCGTAGCTCCAGGCGATGGCCGCCTCGAGCGTGCGGTGCCGCGCCGGCGCGGACCGGCGTCCACGCGCCAGAACCGCGAACCGATCCTGCAGACGCTCCGCCAACTCCTCGAGCGACAGCACGTTCAAGCGTGCGGCGGCCAGTTCGAGGGCGAGGGGGATACCGTCGAGTTCACGGCAGATCCGCGAGACCGTGGGCGCGTCGGCGGCCTCGAAGGTCAACTCGGGGCGCACGGCACGCCCCCGGAGCAGCAGCAACTGCGCGGATTCGCTGTCGTTGATGGACTCGAGGTTGGCTTCAGGCTCGGGGAGGCTGAGCGACGGGACCCGCCAGATCTGTTCCCCCTCGACGTCCAGGGGCTCGCGGCTGGTGGCGAGGACGCGAAGCTGGGGACAGCGCCGGAGCAACTCGGCCACCAGGTCCGCACAGGCATCGACGAGGTGTTCACAGTTGTCGAGCACCAACAGGGCCCGCCCGGTGGACAAGCTCCCGGCGACAGGACCGAGAGGATCCGCGGTGGGGCTGATCGCGATGCCGAGGGCGTCAGCGGTCGCGCGAACGACACGGTCGGCATCGCGGTGGGCCGCGAGCTCGACCCACCAGGTGCCCTGCGGGTAGCCGTCGACCACGTCGGCCGCGGCACGGAGCGCGAGCTGGGTCTTCCCGCAGCCTCCGGCACCGACAAGCGTCAACAGCCGCACATCCCCCGCGAGCCGAGCGGCGATGTCCCGCCGGGCCGCGACACGACCGACGAAGGAGCCGAGGGGAGCAGGCAGGTTGCCGATGATCCCGGGGTCGACATCGGCGCCGCCCTGATCGACGACCGTCACGTCGGGCACCGTCGTGGCATGCAGCCCGAGGCTCGCGTCCTGGTCGAGGATCCGCTGATGGAGCTCTCGTAGCTGAGGACCTGGCTCGATACCGAGGCTGGTCACCAGGGCATCCCGCGCTTGCCGATAGGCGGCGAGGGCATCGCCCTGCCGACCGGAGCGATACAGCGCGACCAGGCGTTGCGCGTGCAAACGCTCCCGATGGGGGTGTGATGCCGTGAGCCCCTGCAGGTCACCGACCACTTCGTGATGGCGACCTGAGGACAGCAGTACCTCGACGCGTTCCTCGATCGCCGAGAGCTGTTCCTCGTGCAGACGGGCGGCCGCCTCCCGGATGATCGGACCGGGATCCATCCCTTCGGCGACCTCGCCCCGCCAGCACGCGAGCGCCTCGGAGTACGCCGTGACGGCATCGTCGCGGCGACCGGCATCACGCGCGGCCCGGGCATCGGCGAGGTGGCGGTGGAACCGGTACAGATCCAGTTCTCCGGCTTCGAGCCGCATCTCGTAGCCCGTGGGCCCTCGGACCAGGCGGTCCTGGCCCAACACCCCACGGAGCCGGGACAGGTAGCTCTGGAGGGTCCCGGTCGCGGTCGGCGGCGCGTGCTCCCGCCAGACCTCCTCGATGAGTCGGGTCGGCGAGACCGGTCCGTCGGCCAGCGCGAGCGCGGCCAAC
>SKNK01000470.1 GCA_007120565.1 Nitriliruptoraceae bacterium
ACCGTCACCTCGTCGCCGTCGTAGCGCAACGTCTCCCCCGCAGGAACGGTCTCCTCCCGCAGGACCACCCCGTCCACGGTCACGCGCATCCAACTGTCACCCTCGAACGCGAGGACCACCTCGACACCCTCGATCTCAGGTTCGTCGGCTTCTTCGGACGTCCCCTCCTCCGCCTCGTCGGTCTCCGGCGGTGGCTCCTCCGCAGCGGGAGGCTCCTCGGTCACGTCCTCCGGCTCGTCACCGGGCTGTTCGTCTCCTTCGTCCTCCGGCGCCGAGGGCACCGGTGGCGTGCCGAGCTCCTCCCCGGCTTGATCCGCTGGCGTGCCCGGCGAGATCATCCCGAGGAAGTACAGCCCGGCGACCACGACCACGGCGACCAGCGCCCAGGCGGCCCATGCCGGAGGGGTGGTGCCCTTTGGCCCGGGGGTCTTCACCGGGCGGACCATGCCCGACGAGGCCACGTCGTCGTCCGCGCCGACCTCGGTGTTGAACGCCTCCAGCAGGGGGGCCGGATCCAGCCCGAGTTCCAGGGCGTAGCTCTTCAGGAACCCCTTGGCGTAGACGTGCCCCCCGAAACCGTCGAACCGCTCCTCCTCCAGCGCCTGGAGCTGCCCCGTCCGGGCACGGACGGCTTGGGCCGCGTCCTCGAGGGAGCGACCCTGCGCCTCCCGGGCCTCCCGGAGGGTTTCACCGATACCTGTGGACACGTCATCCTTGTCGAAACGCATCGAGGCGAGCTGGGCGGGTGCTGACCCTGCGCATCGGCACACCACCGATCATGGGCCGGAAACAGCATCGTTGCAGGCCAGCGACACCATCGTAGGACCCGGAGCCCACCAGTGCAGGTTCATAGTCATCCGACCGGGTCGGCGCCGAGCAGGGGCGGATGCGGTACGTGAGTGAGCCCACGGCTAAGCTCCGCACCATGAACGTACCGCGCAGACTCGCCCTCACCGCCATCGCCGCGATCGCGGCCGTCTCGTTGTTGGCTGTGCCGGCCCTCGCTGACGAACCGACCCTCGCTGCCTCGGTCGAGTTCGCCGTCGAGGAGGTCCCGGCAGGCGACGACGATGACCATCGCATCAGCCTCGTCGATACCCCTCGCGACCGGTTCAAGGTCCTCATGATCGGGGTGCTGTTCATCGGCGGCGGGGTTGCCCTGGTCAACGCCAGGCGTCAGATGAAGGGTGAACGAGACCAAGCCACCGGTGAGTTCCGCTGGCGTTGAGACGTCAGCGCAAGGCCGAGGTCGCCGGTGCGACGTGCTCGACCTGCTGCGGCTAGAAGATCCCTTGGGAACGGGCCTCGTCGAGTTCCTCGGGGCTCCAGAGCACGTCTCGGGCCTTCGATCCCTCGTTCGGCCCGACCACGCCCAGCTCCTCGAGTTCGTCCATCAGCCGGCCGGCTCGTGCGAACCCGATCCGCAACTTGCGCTGCAACATCGAGGTGGAACCGAGCCCGCTGACGACCACCTGTTCCGCAGCTCGGATCAGCAACGCCTCGTCCGAGCCGTCATCACCGGATCGTGAGGCGTCGGTCTTCTCTGCGGCAGCCCCCTCCTTGATGACCTCCTCGAACTCCGCCTCCCGCTGGCTCTTGCAGAACCCGACCACCGAAGCGATCTCTCGCTCGGTGATCCAGCAGCCCTGGAGCCGCTGAGGCTTGCCCTGGCTCGCGGGCTGGAACAGCATGTCGCCCTTGCCCACGAGCTTCTCCGCACCGTTGGCGTCGAGGATCGTGCGCGAGTCCGTCTGGGACGCGACCGCAAGGGCCAGCCGGGACGGGATGTTGGCCTTGATCAGGCCGGTGATGACGTCGACCGAAGGGCGCTGGGTTGCGATGATCATGTGGATGCCGACCGCGCGGGCCATCTGGGCGATCCGACAGATCGCGTCCTCGACGTCACGCGGCGCCACCAGCATCAGATCGGCGAGCTCGTCGATCACGAGCAGGATGTAGGGCAAGGGCTTGGCCGTGATCTCGGTCGGTTGCTCGGCGCCGTCCTCACCCATCTCCATCGGTCCCGGCCGCGGGGCGACGTCACCGGCAGCGACCGCGTCGTTGTAGCCGTCGATATTGCGGTACCCGAGCTGCGCGAGGAGCTCGTAGCGCTGCTCCATCTCCTTGACACACCACTGCACGGCGTCGGTCGCTCGGCGCGGGTCCGTGACGATCGGCGAGAGCAGGTGGGGGGCTCCCTGGTACGCGTTGAGTTCGACGCGCTTGGGGTCGATCAGGATCATCCGGACCTGATCCGGACGGGCTCGCATGATGATCGAAGAGATCATGCCGTTGAGGGTCACGGACTTGCCGGAGCCGGTCGCACCGGAGACCAGCAGGTGGGGCATCTCGGTGAGGTTGACCATGGACGGCGCGCCGGCGATATCGACCCCCATCGCCACCGACATCGGGTGCGGGTCCTTCGCCGCCTCCTTCGAGCGGAGCACGTCACCGACCGTGATCAGGTCGCGCTGTCGGTTCGGAACCTCGATACCGATGGCGGACTTCCCTGGGATCGGGGCCACGATCCGCACATCCGGTGCCGCCAGCGCGTAGGCGATGTCGTCGCCCATGTTGGCGACCTTCTTGACCTGCACACCCGGGCCCAGCTCGATCTCGAAACGCGTCACGGTCGGGCCACGCGACCAGCGAGCCACCGAGGCGTCGATACCGAACTGGTGGAAGGTCTCCTGCAATGCCGCGGTCTGCGCGTCGATCGTGCGAGAGGACTCGCGCCCCTG
>SKNK01000201.1 GCA_007120565.1 Nitriliruptoraceae bacterium
ACCCTGATCGTGATCCCCAACGACCGACTGCTGCAGATCGCCGACGGCGAGACCTCGGTCGTCCAGGCGTTCAAGCTGGCCGACGACGTCCTGCTCCAGGGGGTCCAAGGCATCACCGATCTGATCACCACGCCGGGACTGATCAACCTCGACTTCGCCGACGTGCGCACGGTCATGCGTGATGCCGGTAGCGCCCTGATGGGGATCGGCCGGGCTCGTGGTGAGTCGCGCGCGTTGGAGGCGGCCAAGCTCGCCGTGAGCTCGCCTCTGCTCGAAGCCTCGATCGACGGTGCTCGTGGGGTGCTGCTCATGCTGGCCGGAGGTAGCGACCTCGGGCTGTTCGAGGTGAACGAAGCGGCCGACGTCATCACCCAGGCTGCCCACCACGACGCGAACATCATCTTCGGTGCCGTCATCGACGACTCTCTGGGCGACGAGGTCAAGGTGACGGTGATCGCGGCGGGCTTCGACGCCGCCGACGGCCCCCTCGAGCAGGACGGTGGGATCGTCACCAGCGCCCCGGAAGCCCAGGAGCGGCCCGCGGTCACGGCCCTCATCGACGATGACGACGAGGACGAGGTCTTCCGGCCCGAACCCGTGCGCGAGCAGCCGGAGGCAGCGGACGAGGAGGAACTCGACGTTCCCTCGTTCCTCCGCTGAGGTTCCGTGGCCGTCCTCATCGAGCCGGTGTCCCTCCGCGAGGGTGTTGCGGCCTGGTTCACGGGTCGTGATCCTGACGGGACGCCGCAGACGGTCGGTGCTCCGGGCAACCTCGCCCATCGCCGCCCCCACCGCCCGGCGGACCTCGCACGCGACAGGGCTGCCGTGGCGGAGGTGGTCGGCATCTCCGCGGATCGGTGGCATCTGATGCGCCAGGTTCACGGGGCGTCGGTCGGTCTCGTCGAGGCCGACACGCCACCGGGCTACGAGCTGCGTGACGTCGATGCGGCGGTCACGGCGGAAGCTGACCGTACCTTGGTGGTGCAGGTGGCCGACTGTGTCCCGGTGCTGTTCGCCGGCGCCGGAGTGGTCGGCGTCGCCCATGCAGGACGAAGGGGCGTGCAGAGCGGGGTCGTCGGTGCCACGGTCGAGGCCCTCGATGAGCTCGGAACGAGCCCGGGCAACCTCGTCGCGGCGATCGGTCCGGCGGTCGGGGGCTGTTGCTACGAGGTCCCCAAGGAGCTCCAACAGGAGGTCCTGCAGGTCGCGCCAACGGCGGCGGCGACCACGACCTGGGGGACACCCTCGCTGGATCTTCGGTCGGCGGTGCGCGACCAGCTCGAGTCGGTCGGCGTCGAGGTCGTCGCCCAGGAGTCCAGCTGCACGCACTGTGACACGCGATGGTTCAGCCACCGACGCGACCCCGACGGTGGTCGCCAGATCGGGCTGGTCGTCCGACACGCGACGGAGACGGAACCGGCAGACAGCGGTGCAGAGGTGGCATCGTGATCGTGGCCGGTGAGCTCGCGGGTCGATTGGCGGACGTACGGTCGCGCATCGAAGCCGCTGCCGAGCGGGCCGGACGACGCGAGCAGGACGTGTTGCTGATCGGCGTGACCAAGACCCACCCGCCGCAGCTCGCTCAGGCTGCCGTCGATGCCGGCCTGGCCGACCTGGGGGAGAACCGCGTACAGGAACTCGTTGCCAAGCGCGAGCACGTCGAAGGGGCCCGGTGGCACCTCATCGGCCAGCTGCAGCGCAACAAGGTCCGTGACGTCGTCGGGCGGCAGGTGCTCGTGCACTCGGTCGATCGCGCCAGGCTCGCCGACGCGCTCTCGCGCCGTGCAGAGCAGTTGGACGCGCTCCAACGGGTGTTGATCCAGGTCAACGTCGGGGACGACCCGGCGAAGGGTGGGTGCGAGGTAGGAGGAACCTTGGACCTGGTCGCCTACGCTCGGGGTCTACCGAACCTCGCTGTCGAGGGCCTCATGACCATCCCGCCTCTCCCGCCAACCGGAGTCGATCCCTTGGAGTTCGCGCAGCCACACTTCGCGACCCTGCGTGAGCTGCGGGATCAGGCCCGGGAGCGCTTCCCTGAGGTGTTGCACCTGTCGATGGGGATGAGTTCTGACCTGGAGGCCGCCGTGGCCGAGGGTGCGACCATGGTGAGGATCGGTACAGCGTTGTTCGGGACACGTCAGGACGGTCCGTGGCGACCGGAGGAGGACGCACGATGAGCCGCGGGATCTGGCACGGGACCCTGGTCTACCTCGGACTCAAAGAGGAGCCAGAAGAGGGCTACGACGAGCTTCCGGAGCGCTTCGTGCCCGAAGATGATCCGCATGCGGAGCATGCGCCGGCTCGTCCGACACCCTTGCGCGAGACCTCCGTCGCTGCACCGTCGTCGGTCTCGGCCGCGCAGGCATCGAGCTCCGCGGCTCCCGCCAACGTCCGAGCGCTACACCCGGACGTCCAGCTGGGCTCGTTCAACGTCGCGCCAGCGACCCGGGCCGCGGTCGTGGAAGTCACCACCTTCGACGAGGTCGAGGCGGTCGGCTCGCGCTACCGCACCGGGCAGCCGGTCCTGTTCGATCTCTCCGCAGCGAGCGCAGAGTCGGCACGCCGGGTCGTGGACTTCGTCTCGGGGCTGACCTACGCCTCCCACGGCCACCTGACCAAGGTCGGGCGGCGGGCGTTCCTGCTCGTACCGGATGGCGTGGAACTGCCGGCGGACGACCGTCGGCGACTCGGTGACCTCGGCTACCAGGTCACCGCCGGGAGCGAGACGTGACCGGAG
>SKNK01000149.1 GCA_007120565.1 Nitriliruptoraceae bacterium
GCGAAGCCGATCATCCCGTCGAACTCGACCGGCTCACCGCGAGGGCTCGGAGCACGGCCGTGCCACCAGCCGAAGACCTGGTGGACCTCGGTGCCCAGCACCAGCGCCTCCGTCCGAGCGTGACGGTCGTGAGCGACGACCAGCGTGACGTCCAGGGCTCCATCGGTCGAACGCACCCGCCAGGGCTCGGTCGGCGCGTCCCAGTCGTACTCCCACACCAGTTCCTCGCCGAGCTTGAGTACCTCGCCGTCGACGATGACCCCGTTCTCCGTCGCCCCCGTCCCTTCGGTCCACTTGCCTCCGAACTGCAGCCCGACGGTCCGGCCGTCGCGGCTCGTCCCCGCGCCGCCACCCCAGTTCCAGCGGGTCCGGTACGGCCATCTCCCACGACCAACGTCGAGCACGCCCCACAGCGGTGCGGCAGCGCCGAGGTTGCGCACCTCGTCGCCGATCCCGATCGAGGCCCGAGCCGGACGGGCCTGATGCTTGGAGGTGTACTGGAAGCGGGTCGGGCTCCAGGGGATCACGACGTTGACCGAGCCATGCCCCACGGGGAGCGCGACCTCGGCGTCCAGTCGCCCGATGCGGCCATCCGGCTCGCGCCACCGTGCGGTGATCCGCGTCGCTGCCGCCTCATCGACCACCTCGAGACCGAGGTTGGCATTGCGGAACCGGAGGGGAGACCAACCGGGGCGCTCCGGCAGGCTGATCCCACGCGCGAACGGCACGACGAGCTCGCGGCCACCCGTCTCGCCCGTGCGGAGGTCACACCACCACACGGCAACGATGCCGAGGTAGTCGACGTCGGCGAAGGTCAGCGAGATCGCCATCTCGTCGCTGAGCAGCGCCCAGTAGTCCCATCGCTTGGTGCGCCCCCACCCCCCGGACAGGTTGGCCCGGTGCACCGGTTGAGGCGACCAGCCGACGGCCTCGGGGTTCAGTGTCCGACCATCGGACAGGCACAGGTCGACCGGCTCGGTCAAGCGCCGTTCCTGGGTGGCCATCGCTCCTCCTGCAACTACGAGCACCGTCGTCACCGGAGAGCCGAGCGCGGACACCGCCCGACCACTCGAGCGAGCTCGTCTTCCGCCGATAGGACGGACATGGGTGTATCAGGTGGTGGAGACCAGGTGGCGGCATCCCGAACCGTGTGCCCGCCAAGCGAGCTCGTCGAGGCTGCCCGTGCCCTGCTGCCACGCGCCTGGGCCGGCGAAGACATCACCGAGGACCTCCACGACATCTACCGCCAGGCCGCGGTCGACGGTGACGACGAAGCGGAGTGCGCCGCCAGGTTCGTCGAGGTTGCCGATGCCTCGATCCGAGGTGATCAGACCGCGACCCGACGGACCGCCACGATGCTCGTCGAACGGGCACAGCAGGCCGGGTTCCCCCTGTGGGAGAGCCGTGGTCGGCACTACCTCGCACGGCTCCACCTCGCTGACGGCGAGGAGGCGCAGGGCATCGAGGAACTGGTCACCGCCGAGGTGCTGACCGATGAGTACGCCGACACGTCGGTCATCCTGGTGGGGGCGATCAACGGCATCGCGTCGACCTACATGCTGCTCGGCCTGTTCGAGGACAGCGCGCGACTGTTCGCGCGGATGGAGTCGATGCTCGATGCCGTTCACGACCCCTGGGCGCTACGTGCCCTGCTGTACAACCGGTTGCTGAACGACGCCACCTGGGCCCTCGCCCTCGAACAGATCGGTGCGGCTGACGATGCTCGTGCCCGACTTCGTGCTGCACACCAGCGCGTGGTCGCCCACGATGACGTCATCGCCGGGTCCTCCATCGAGGGAGACATCCAACTGCTCGTCCTCTTCACCGAGCTGATGACCGGCAAGGTCTCGATCGATGCGGGGCGCGAACGCCTCGCCAGCATCAAGGTCGACCATCAGCCCGAGTCGGAGAGCTTCGCGCACTTCGGTGTCGCGACGCTGCTCGCAGAGGCAGGCCGTTACGCGGAGGCGCTCGAGGAGGTCCAAGCCGGGCTCGACGACCTGCATCCGATCGAGGGCGAACGGGTCAACATGGCGTTGCGCTGGCTCAGCACCCGCATCGCGGTGCAGTCGGAGCCGGATCATGCCGGGCTGCGTGAGGCGTGGAGCTACGCCACGCTGATGACCGACAAGGTCTGGGAGCTGCGGAAGCGGCGCCGCGACGCCGTCCTCGACCGTCTGCAGATCCGACGGCTGCGCAGCGAGCATGAGCTGGTCCAGCGGGTCAGCCTCGAGGACGCACTCACCGGCCTGGCCAACCGTCGCCGCCTGGACCGTGAGCGCAGCGAACTGGCGACCCTGGACGGTGCTGACTGGGTAGCCGTCGTCTACCTCGACCTCGATGACTTCAAGACGGTCAACGACACCCTCGGCCACGACCTGGGGGACGAGGTGCTGCGCGCGATCGCCGGCCTGCTCCGTGGAAGTGTGCGGGATCAGGATCTGGTGGGGCGCTACGGCGGGGACGAGTTCGTGATCGTCGCACGCGACTGCGATCAGCAAGCCGCAGATCGCCTCGGCGAGAGGATGCTGTCGAGCGTACGAGCGCACGACTGGCGTGAGCTGCATCCCTCGCTACAGGTCACGGTCTCCGCAGGGATCGCGGTCACCGACGCTGCGTACGGCCAGCTGTTCAGCGCGGCTGATGATGCCCTGTACGCCGCGAAACAGGGAGGACGCGATCGGGCCATCGTGCGCAGCGTCGGGCAGATCACCACACCGGAGTTCGTCGGCTGAC
>SKNK01000440.1 GCA_007120565.1 Nitriliruptoraceae bacterium
CCGGTGAGCACGACGTCGCCGTCGACCACCAACCCCGGCGTCGACAGAACGCCGTACCCCGCGATGGCTGCCGGGTCGGTGACCTTCTCGATGTCCGCTTCCAGGCCGAGGTCCTCCAGTGCCAAGCGGGTTCGTGTCTCGAGGGCGACGCAGTTGCGGCAACCGGGGCCGAGCACCTTGATCTCCATGGCGAACTCCTTCAGGCGATGACGTCGAAGAGGAAGCCGATGGCCACGATCCCAACGGCGACCACCGATGTGAAGATGATCAGGAGCGGCAGCTTCATCACCCTCCTGAGCAGGATCAGCGCCGGCAGGGACAGGGCGACAACGCTCATCATGAACGCCATCGCCGTGCCGAGCCCGAGCCCCTTGCTGTAGACGGCGTCGACCAGTGGGACCACCCCGGCGACGTTGGCATAGAGCGGCACGCCGGCCAGAGTGGCGGCCGGGACCGACCAGATGCTGTCAGCGATACCCGACTCCGCGAAGAACTCGGCGGGAACCCAGCCGTGGATCCCGGCACCGATCGCGATGCCAACCAACACGTACGGAAGCACCGTCCTCACGATGTCGCGGGTCTCACCTCGAGCGGCGTCGACGCGGTCCGCCAGCGTGGGCTTGCCACCGTCGGCCGCCGTGACCGGGACCACCACGTCGTGGACGAAGGGTTCGATCCAGCGATCGAGATCGAACCGTGACAACAGCACACCGGCGGTGACGGCCATGGCCATCCCGGTGGCCACGTAGAGCGCGGCGATCTGCCATCCAACCATGCCAGCGAGCATCACGACCCCGACCTGGTTGATCAACGGGCTGGTGATCAGGAAGGTCAGGGTGATACCCAAGGGCACCCCGGCAGCGACGAAGCCGATGAACAGCGGCACCGAACTGCACGAGCAGAACGGGGTGATCGCGCCGAAGGCCGCAGCCAGGAGGAAGCCAACCGCCACGTGACGGGCGTTGATCAGATCGCGGATGCGCTCCGGCGGGATGGCGGCTCGAGCCATACCGATCACGAAGATGAGCCCGGCGATCAGCAGCAGGATCTTCGCCGTGTCGTAGAGGAAGAAGTGCACCGCAGCGCCCAGGCGTGACTCCGGATCCAGACCGACGAGGTCGTAGACCGCGAGGTCCCACACCCGCTCGTTGAGCAGGTAGAGACCCAGCCACACCGCCGCAGCGATGGCCAGCGCGCCCCAGAGTCGGCGTGTCTCACCACGGTGGACGGTCCGCTCGCTGAGCGCCATCTCACCACCTCCTCCAGGAGCTACGGCAGCGCGTGCCGCAGCCTGTCCAGGCCCTCTGGATCCACCTGGTACTCCACCAAGCGACCACGCCGTCGGGTGGCGACCAGCCCGGCATCGCGAAGCACCCGCAGATGGAACGACAGGCGGTTCGCCGGGACCGACAGTTCGGTCTCGAGCTCGCAGTGGCAGCGTGGACCCGAGCCGGACAGCAGATCGAGCACTTGGAGACGTGTCGGATCTGCCACCGCCTTCAGCGTGGCAACCCGGTCCCCGCGAACGAGGCCGTCAGCGTCGATACCCGTCGTTCCAGCCATACTTGGAACGTACGTCGGCCACGCACGGTCATCAGGGTCTGAAGCCCCTCATCTGTCGGCATGGACCCTCAGGTCGGGGATCCGCCTGGCTCATCGGTAACCGAGGACCTCGCGCAGCCGGGCGGCGAAAGCTTCGGTGTCCTCGAGGAAGCCGGTGTGGCCGCCGGGGAAGCGTGCCGGCCGGATCTCGAGCTCTGCGGCCAGCGCGGTCGCGGTGAGGTCACAGACCTGGCCGGCCGACCGTTCACCGATGCCGACGACGATGCGGCTCGCCGCGACCCGCAGGGCGGTGAGGTCCGGCTGCCAGTGTGTGGTGGCCCGCAACTGGCTGAGGAAGAAGTGGCGCTCGTCGGCGACCTCACGGGGATCACGCTCGGCCGGATCCGAAGGCAGGGCAGCCGGGCCCTCTCCCTCCGACAGGTCCAGGCCCGCGTCGGCGAGGAACCTCGCCCACGCGGCTCCCGGGCCATCGGACAGGTACGTCGCGACGATCGCGTCCGTGGCCAGGCGCCGCTGCTCACGGTCCGGCAGCAGTTCCTCCAACGGAGGCTCGTGGGCGACGACGGCGCGAACCTGTTCGGGATGGGCTTGGACGAGGGCCAGAGCGGTAACCGCGCCGCCGCTGGACCCGAACACGGCGACGGGACCGACGTCGAGGTGGTGAAGCAGTCGGGAGAGGTCATCCGCACGCATCTCGGGCGTCGAGTCCTCATCCGGGTCTTCGACCGGGCTGCGCTTGATGCCTCGTGGATCGGTCGTGAGCACGGTGTGATCGCTGGCCAGAAGGTCGGCGAGCGGGGCGAAGGCGTCGGCGTCCATCGGCGCACCGACTAGCACGATCGGGTCGCCGTCCCCCCGACTCTCGTAGTGCAGGCGTGCACCGGGGACATGGAGCGATCCGGTGGTGGCAGGGACGGGCGAGAGTCCGGACATGGGCGACCTCTAGGACGATGCGAGTGTTTCTCGCCGTGCTGGACCGTGCGAGACACGGGAACTCATCGCGCCGCCAGCGAGCCCGCGGGTTCAACGGTGATCCCACGGTCCCGCCCGGGCTATGGCCGACTCTGCGCGGCGTGTCGAGATGAGCGGCGTGGGGGAACCGTTGAGCAGGCACTCACGACGATCGGGAGCGGACGAGGAGCTGCGTCACCTTGGCGAAGCAGCGCCAGGCCCGGGACTCGCACCCCAGCCTTCATCCGTCCCGCTCTGACTCCTCCTCCAGTCGGGCGGTCTCGACCGCACGCTCTCGAGTCAACCGCGCCCGGCGTAGGGCGGCCTCAGCGCGAGCTTCAGCCGCCCTCGCGCGGTTCTCGGCGGCTCGGAAGCGCCGTTCGGCGGCATCCAGTGGTGCGCCGCCTACATCCAGATCATCCTGCTGGTCGTCGAGCGTGCTCTGCTCGCGGTCTCTCGCAGCCTGAGCATGATCGAGGACCTCTTGGTGGACATCTCGGCGGGTCTGGGAGGCGATGACGGCTGGGAGAGGGTCCGCCCCACTCGGCGCTCCTACCTGCACGTCTTCGAGTTCACGACGCTTACGGTCGGTCCGATCCTGCTCGATGTCACTGGACTGCTGCTCGCGGTCGGCGACCGCCTGGCTGAGGTCAGAGATCGCTTGGTCGCGGTCCAGTTCCTCCTGGGCCTTGGTCGTGGGCTCAGGCACGTCAACGGTTCCGGTCATGGGTACTGCCTCTCGGTGGGGGGAAGACGGTCGTGGTGGAGACGGGCCTGCCGAGGAGATAGCCCTGGGCGAGGTCGACATCGAGTCTCCCCAGCAACTGCAGAGTGGCGTCGTCCTCGACACCCTCGGCGATGGTCTGCAGACCGAAGGCATGGGCGAGGCTGACGACCGACTCGATGACGTGACGACTCGCTGAGCTGGTCATCGCATCCCGGACGAACTCGATGTCGATCTTGAGGTAGTCCAGTGGGTAGTGCTTCAGGTAGGTGAACCCGCCGTACCCGGTCCCGAAGTCGTCGAGCGCCAGCTCGCATCCGAGCTGACGGATCCGGTCTGCGAAGTACTGGGCCGTGGCGTCGTTGTTGAGCAGCGCGGTCTCGGTGATCTCCAGCACGATGTTGCCGGGATCCGCGTCGCTCTCGCCAAGGAGCCGCTCGATGAGATGGGGCAGCGTGGCGTCCTCGAGCGACGTCGCTGACAGGTTGATCTCGACCGGGTGACCGTGTGCGGCGAACTCGAACCCTCGGGCGAGGACCCAACGGTCGATAGCGGCGGCCACACCCAGTGCTTCCGCGGCGGGAAGGAACCGGTCGGGCGAGATCAGTTTGTCCGGCTGGTCGGGGTCGCGCATCCGTAGCAAGAGCTCATGTTGCACGGTCCGGCCGGTCTTGAGGTCAACGATCGGCTGGGCATGGAGGACGAACCCATCGTTGTCGAGAGCATCACGGATACGCGCGAGCCAGGACACTTGCTCGACCTGCGCCGCGACCTTGTCCTCGCGGGCACGTCGATCGCTCAGATCCCGGAACACGACGACCCAACCTGCCTCGATCACCCCCGCGGCTGCAGGCAGCCAGGTGGCCACGTACTCGATGGGAAGCTCGGTGCCGTCGGGGCGAGCTAGCTGGCAGGACACCGGCTGCGAGCCATTGGCTGCCGGCGGGACCGCCCCGCGTGGTTGCCTACCGACGTGGTGATGCAACCAGTGGAAGAACGAGCCACCGCCTGCTTCGACCAGCGACCGGCGGAGCATCCTTCGAGCCGGCGGGTTGACGTAGGTGACCAGACCTCGGCTGTCGAGCGTGCACACGCCGTCGCCGATGGTGTCGGTGATCACCCGCAACTGCTGAGCGGTCTGCTGCTTCGGCGAGATGCGGTCGGTCAGATCGACCGTGACCCCGATCGTGCCGGTCACCACACCTACTGAGTCACTGACGCTCGAGGTGCGGATCTCTGCCGGGAAGGTGGTCCCGTCCTTGCGGGCCAGGGTCAGCTCACAGCCTGACCCCTCGCCGCCGAGCACCTGGTTGAGGATCGTCTCGGCATCACTGAGCTGACCCACCGGAGCGATCAGGTTCTGGATCGGCACCCCGACGGCTTCAGCCGAGGACCATCCGTAGAGCCCCTCAGCAGCCGGGTTCCACAGCGTCACGACCCCAGCGAGATCGGTGGCAACCACCGCCGCGGCCACGTGGTCCAGCAGCATCGGGCTGGCGTCGAAGCTCTCGCGAGCAGGCCCGCTGTCGGACACGTCCTCGTGGATGAGGAGGACCTCGGCGCGTCCGGCTTCGGACAGACGCCGCGCCGTGAGCCGGAACCAGCGCTGCCGGTCAGGGCTGTGGCACGGGTACTCGACGGCGAAGTCATCGATGGTGCCGGATAGCAGCGCTCGAAGGCCATCGACCACGACGGCAGCGGTCGGCTCGGTCGCTGCTGACGACTCACACACCGCGAAGTAGTCGCTGCCCTCGGCCAGGCCTTCCCCACCGTTCTCCCGTCCGAAGCGCTTCCAGGCCCCGTTGACCTCCAGGATGCGCCCTTGCGCATCGATGACGGCAACGTGTGCGCCCCAGGCATCGGAAACGGCACGCGCAACGTCGGGCCGTCCCCCGCGACCGAGCTCTTCGGGAAGCGTTCGGGTCAACTCCGCCCCTCCGAACGACGCGTTTCACGGCGCGAGCGAACGCACTCGATCGACGTTGTCCACTCCCATCTTCTCCCTGTTGCCGCCTAGCGCAACCTTCGAGCGAGACGCGCGTCAGGGCAGAGCGAGCGCGGAACCACGTGAACGAGGCCCCAGGGCCCACAGGAGGACAAGCACGCGTATCGACGCGACCGACGGTCTAGACCTCTGGTGCTATGCCAGACGCACGTACGGCCGCATCTCACCCCGTGGCCACGCCACGGCTGACCCTCGCTGGCGGAGGCAATGTGAGCGAGTTCATCCACGTCTATCTAGGTGTCGGGGGTGGTGAGCAGCGACCTCGTGACGCAGCGCCGGCCACTCCCGAGGACCGGTCAGCCACGACCAGAGGAGCAAGGATGCGAATCACGACACTGATCTCCGCGACGTTGTTCGCGCTCGCGGCAACCTCAGGCAGCGCCGTCGCGATGCAGCCGCCAGGGGGCGGCGCACAGGACCTGTTCGGCTGCCCAAACCCGATCGCGGGCCACCCCGGCTCTTACAACAGCGGAGACGAGGTCGGTCTCGACGCGGCGACGTTCATGCTCGACGAGCGTGGACACGACCACCCCACGGCGTGGAACGCCGCGGCCCGAACCGGCGGCGGCCCGGAGTACGGCCCGATCGTGCTCGGCACGTGCGACGACTAACCACACGGTCGCCAACGGAAGCCGGCCGGCCCCGCCGGATCGAGGGTTGTGGCGGGGCCGGCATCACCGCGGCGGCCTTCATCGCCCGGCCAGGCACGCGCTACAGCCGAAGTGGGGCCTACCGAGGCACCACCCGATCCAGCCCCAGCCCCCGTGGACGGGACCCGAACCGGCAGCCCGTCGTGGCGTCAGTCGTTGCCTAGGGTGAACGCGGCGAGCCAGTTCTCGAGCCCGACGAGCTTGATGGCGTCGAGTTGGGTCTCGTAGAAGTCGAGGTGGCCCTCCTCTTCGAGGACGGCCTCGGCGAGGAGTTCCCGCGTACCGTGGTCGCCGACCTCGACGCACAGGGCGATGCCGGCATTGAGCTTGTCGACGGCCTCCTGCTCGCGAGCCATCGCCAGTTCCAGCATCTCCTTGGCGGTCTCTCCGACCTGGACGGTGTTCATACGCTGGACGTTGGGGTGGCCATCGAGAAACAGGATGCGGTCGATGTACTTGTCGGCATCCTCCATCTCCTCGAGCGAGTAGCCCTTGAAGATCTCCCCGAGCTTGCTGAGTCCCCAGCTGTCGAGCATCCGGTAGTTCAGCCAGTACTGGTTGATCAGGGTGAGCTCGAACGTCAGGATGTCGTTGAGCAGCTCGATGATCCGCTCGTCACCTCGCGGCATGGTCAGATCCTTCTCGTGGCGGATGGTCGTCCAGCAGTGCTATCAGCTGGCAGCTGCCGATGCACTGAATACCGGCGCCGGTACCCGTTCCTGACGGCGGAGCGCCTGGCGTTTCCGCACGAGCTGTGGCGCTCGGACTGCCGCAGCGGCATCGTCAAGGAGCTCCTCGATCGTGGCATGGCAGCCAGAGCATGCCGCACCAGCTCCACAGAGGGCGGTGACCTCCTCAAGATCACGTGCTCCAGCCGCGATGGCATCGCAGATGCTGCGGTCGCTCACGACCTCGCAGTGACAGACGTACATGGCCGCTCCGGAACGAGGGAGGACGAGGCCTTAGGGTCGCCTAACCTTATCCCCGAGGTCGCGCTGCGCGCAAGAGCGAGTTCCACGACTAGCTACTGCCCCACGTGCTGTTCGGTGAGCTGACGCGCGTCGAGACCGACCCCACCGTCACGCGCCCGGCGTCCGCCCGGCACGTGACGGTGCGTCCTGGAGGTGATCCGCCGGATGCCCGACCTCACCGGGCGCAGACACGAGTGCGGCTTCAGTCCGTCCAGCTCCGGTCGATATCACCTGTAGGAGCGGTCGACGAGGGGGCCCGACCCATGACCGGGAGGCACGCCCACGGTGGACAGCAACCGCGAGCACGTGCTGGCGATCGTCACCTCGATGGACGAGTACCAAGCGCGGGTCCTACGCACGGCGCAGGACCGTCTCGCCGAGCACGGACTGCCCCTACTGGTGCACTGTGACGGCCCCCTGGCGCGTGGCGCGGCGGCGGAGATGCTCGTCGAGCTTCTGGACAACCGACCTCCGTCTGCCGTGTTGAACGTGAACTCGTTGGACGCCCAGGAACAGGAAGCGTTGAGCCGCTTGCTCGACAACGTCGGGGTTCCCTCGGTGCACGTGGGGTTCCGCAGCCCTCACCGGGCCTCGATCTGGGGGGACAACGCCGGGGGCATGCGTCCGCTGTTGGCGCACCTGCTCGACGAGCACGGCGCGCGGCGCGTCGCGCTGGTGCGCGGCATCGCCCACCACCCGGACTCGATCGCACGCGAGCAGGTGTTTCGGGCGGAGATGGCGGCGCGCGATCTTCCCGTTGACGAGGACCTGATCGTCACCGGCGAGTTCCTGCCCGAGCCTGCCTACGCAGCGGTCAGCGAACTCCTCACCCGACGCCGCGACATGGATGCCATCGTCGCGCTCAACGACATGTCGGCCATCAGCACGATCGCGGCGCTCACCGAGGTGGGGTTGCGGGTGCCTGAGGACGTCGCGGTCACGGGGTTCGACAACGACCTGGCTGCCCGACAGTGGCCCGGACTGACCACCGTCGACCAGAACTTCGACGAGCAGGGGCGTGTCGCCGCCGAGATGCTGATCGAGCAACTCGACGGCACCCACGTCAGTCGCCACGTGATGGTTCCCTCGCAACTCGTGGTACGAGGATCGGTGGCCGACGGCCCAGGCTCCCCCGCCGCCGATCACGCCTGCGCGATCGAGGTTGCCAGGCTCGACAAGGGCCAACTGGCCAACCAGGATGCCAGCCTCGCGTTGAGCAGCGCCCTCACCCGCTGCTGGACCGTCCCCCAGGTCGTCGACGCCGTCGCCACCCACCTGGGTCGCTTGGGGATGCGGCGTTGGTTCCTCAGTCTGTACGACCGACATGCCGCTGACCGCGGCGCGTCGCCGCACGGCAGCATGGTCGACACCTCGACGGCGCACCTCGCACTCGCCTACACCTGCGGTGAACGCCTGGATCTCCCCGCCGACCACTTCGCCAGCCACCAGCTGCTCCCGAGCTCGGCGATGCATGAGCTCGAGGACGGCATGCTCGTGGCCCAGCAGCTCGCGGTACTCGGCCGACCACTGGGGTTCGTGCTCTACGAGCAGACCGACGGATCCGCTCGCTTGACCGCGATGATGCACACCGAGGTCAGTCGGGCGATCGACGCCGTGATCACCACCCACGAGCTCGAAGGCCACGCGCACAAGCTCGAGCGCGTGGTCGACCACCGCACGCGCGAGCTCCAGGCCGAGGTCGCCACCCGGCTCCATGCCGAACGCGAGTTGCGACGCGCCAACGCTGAGCTGCGCCGCTTGGCGATGGTCGACGGGCTGACACGCATCGCGAACCGTGCCGCGTTCGAACAACACCTGGAGACGACCTGGGCGGCCCAGCGCGCCGAGCAGCTGTCCGTGCTGATGATCGACGTTGATGCCTTCAAGGCGTTCAACGACCACTACGGGCATGTGATGGGTGACGAAGCGCTCCGCATCGCCGCAAGCTGCATCGAGGACTCAGTTCACGACCCCCAGGACCTGGCGAGCCGGTACGGCGGGGAGGAGTTCGCCGTGGTGCTCCCGGCCAGCGGGGTGGCCGGCGCCGCCGCGGTCGCACAGCGGATAAGGGACCACCTGGCCGACGCCAACATCCCCCACGCGACCTCGCCGGTCAGCGATCGCCTCACCGTCAGCATCGGCATCGCGGTGGGCTGCTCCGAGCGGCACACGTGCCCGGAGGAACTGGTCAACGAAGCCGACCGCGCCCTGTACCGCGCCAAGGAGCAGGGCCGCGACCGGATCGTGATCGCGACCCCCGAGGACTCGCCGGTCGACTCAGGAACGCAGCCGACCGCACGGCCGGCGAACGTCGCCTTACCGTAGGTCTCGTTCGTCATCATGGCGCATCCGATCGACACGCCCTTGGGGCATGCCCGCACGTGAGAGATCCTGCCGCGCCTTGCCGCGGCCGCGATGTGCGGGATCCGTCACGCGCTGCCGCGTTCAACCTCGAGGAGCCGCAACCACACCTCGCTGATGGTGGGGAACGCGGGCACGGCATGCCACAGTTGGTCGAGCGTGACTCCCGACACGATGGCGATCGTGGCGGCGTGCAACATCTCCCCAACACCCGGACCGGTGAACGTCGCACCGACGATCGTGCGATGCTGGCGATCGACGACCAACTGCGCGGTGCCGGACACGTCCCTGCCCAGCAGCGCCGCTCCTGCGACGTCGCCGATGCCGTAGCTCAAGGTGTCGACATCGAGCCCGCACTCTCGGGCGTCGGCCAGGGTCGGCCCCACCGCTGCGACCTGCGGATCGGTGAAGACAACGCGAACCAGCGCCTCATGGTCGGCCCGGGCTTCGACCGGCTTGCCGGCGAGATGATCGCCGACGAGGCGAGCCTGGTACTTGCCATGGTGGGTGAGAAGCGCTCGGCCGTTGACGTCGCCGATGGCGAAGAGCCACCCACCATCGACGCCCTCCGCACGGAGTTGGTCGTCGGTTGCGATGGAACGGCCCGGTTCGAGCCCGACCGAGTCGAGCCCGATGTCGCCGGTGTTGGGCCGGCGGCCGGTTGCAACCACGATCTCATCCGCGACGAGGTCCTGGCCATCCTCGAGGGTGAGCGTGACCGGACCGTCGCCCTGACGTTCGACGGAGACCGCCTTGGCGTCGGTGTGGATCGTGATCCCCTCCGCCTCGAACGCCTCGCGGAGCTGTTCACCGACGAAGGGTTCCTCGGTGGGGAGCAGCCGATCGGCCATCTCGACGATGGTGACCTCCTCGCTTCCCAACCTCCGGAAGGCTTGAGCCATCTCAGCGCCGACCACGCCGCCACCGAGCACCAGCAAGCGTGCGGGTATCTGCTTGGCGGTCGTGATGTCGCGGCTGTCCCACACGGCGATGTCTCGCAGGCCTTCCACCGGCGGGATCGCCGCCGACGTTCCGGTCGCGATGACCACCCCCCGACGGGCGGTGAGCGTTCGTGTCGCGCCATCTTCAGATGTGACCTCGACCGTGCGCTCGCCCGCCAAGCGGCCGTGACCCCGCACGAGGGTGGTCCCGGTGCCCTCGATCCACGCGACCTGGTGCTTGTCGTCCCAGTTCGACGAGAAGGCGTCACGCGAACTCAGCGTCGCGGCAACGTCGACC
>SKNK01000094.1 GCA_007120565.1 Nitriliruptoraceae bacterium
CCGTCGCGACGATGTCGCCGGGGAGGGACACGTCCGGCAGGTACGCCGAGTTGGTGCGCTCGTTGCGGATCTCCTCGGCGACCTCGGAACGCCGCGCCCACAACGCAGGGGACGCGCCGGCATCAGCAGCCATCATCGCAAAGGCCGTGCCCCACGACCCCGCTCCCATGATGGCAACCTTGCCCACACTGTGCCCTTCCCGCATTCCCGGCACGTCGATCTACCTCGGCTCGGCCGGCGCTCCCGTCGCTGTCGGTCCCTGCCTGCGAGACCCTAGCGGACCACCTCGCTTGGCTAGGGTCGACCTATGACAACAGCCCTGGTCCCTCTCCGCGACCCCGGACACGGCAAGACCCGCCTCCGCAGTGTCCTGTCGACCGACCGACGCGCCGCGCTGGCGAGCGCGATGCTCGACGATGTCGTCGCGGCCCTACGTGCAGCGTCCCTCACCCGCATCGTGGTCGCGGCCGGAGGTCCCGGAGCCGCCGAGGCAGCCTCAGCCTTGGACGTCGAGGTCGCGCTCGACCCACCATCTGTCGGCGGATTGAACGCGGCCCTCTCGGCAGCAGCCCGACAGCTCGGACCCGTCGACGAACTCCTGATCGTGGCGGCGGACCTCCCCCGGCTCAACGCGACCGACGTTGCCGCGGTGCTCCGAAGAGATGCCGAGGTGGTGGTCTCCCCGACCCGGGGCGGGGGAACGGGCGGGCTGCTGCGCCGGCCGGGCGATCGGATCCCGACGGCCTACGGGCCCGGTTCGGCGCAGCGCCACCTCTCCCTCGCCGCCGAGGTCGGCGCGAGTTCGGCGACGGTCGAGACCTGCGGCTTCGCCGAGGACGTCGATACCGAGGACGATCTCGCCCGACTGGGCGTTGGCCCCCTCGGCACAGCAACGTCGAGGTGGTTCGAAGCGTGGGGGCAGCGGATCGACGCCACGCTCTGACCTCACCGCGATGCGTCCCCCTGCGGTGCCTCGCCCCTCCCCCTGGACGGGCCTCGCACCTCTGTCTGCTCGGTCTCCGGTCAGCCACCACCCTCGGACCGACGCTTGCGGGCGCTCTGCCACGCGATCACCAGACCCAGGAACAGGCCGATGGCGAACGCCGCTCCGAGCAGGATGATCAGGGGGACCCCACCACCGCTGCGCTCGCCGGTGGCGTCGACCTCGACCTGTGTCTCGCCGAAGAGCCAGGAGAAGTCGACCGGTTGGGAGTTGGCGACGGCGAACACGCCGAACAGCACGACGAGGATCGCGATCACGACCCTCCCGAGCTTCTGCGCGAAGCTCGCCCTGGGAGGTTCGGGCGCCGCCGGTCGGGGGTCGCCCCCTGAGCCCTCGGGAGGTTCCTGGTCGCTCATGCCTGCCTCCTGGCCGCGCATCGTCCGGTCACGTCCCTGATCCCCGCGGGGCTATCCTGCCCGTTCCCACCGGCGGATGTCGAGGAGAGTCACGGATGCCGCAGGGCACCATCAGGAACTTCCACCCCGCGACCCGTACCGGCACGCTGCTGGACGACGGGCTCGCCGAGCACCCCTTCGACGCCGAAGCCTTCCGCGCGTCCGGGCTCCAGGAGCTGCGGATCGGGCAGCGGGTCAGGTTCGAACTCGTCGAGGACGAGGACGAGGACGAGACCAGGGTCACTCAGCTCAACATCGTGAGCCTGTAGCCCGAGTAGCGGGACGGCGTCGGGCAGCGCGGGCGAACTTTCGCAGGTGGGCTCCCGCCGAAGCGAGCTGCCCGCCGAAGCGGGCTCCCCCGGCGGCGTTCCGTCGGGGACGTTCAGCCCTTCGGCAGCTCGTCGAGGATCACACCCATACGCGACAGCAAGCCCTGGCCGGCGTCCAGACCGTTCTCCTCGGACCAGGCACGGGTCTCCTCGAGGACCTCGCGCAGACGAGCCACCAGCTCGGGCGAGGTGGCGTTGTGTTCTGCGAGGGCCGCGGACGCGACCTTGTCCGGGTCGGTCTCCATCAGCTCACGTACCAACCGCGGTGGGTCGGGCTCATCGCGCCAGGCCAGTGCGCATCCGGCGTAGAAGTCCACGGACTCGAAGTCGCCGTCGGAGGCGATCACCGCGAGGTGCATCAAGGCCTTGGCGGACAGGCGATCCTCGTCGGCGATCGCCGCGACCAGCGGTGCGTACTCGCCGAGGTCCTCCTCGCGGAACAGCGGCGCGTGCAGGTTGGTGTGCTTCGCGCGCACGGGCACGTTCTGGTGCACCTCGAGGTCCTCGGGCACGTCATCTTCAGCGAGCCAGGCCTTCAACGGCTTGGTCGCGTCCCAGTAGGCGGCGAAGTCGCCGCTATCGCGGAGCGATGCCGGCGCCGCGAGCGTCTTGGCCGGGTCGACGGTGTAGGTGACGTACCCCGCGCCGAGCTCACCGACCTGTTCGCGCGCGTGTACCGCTGAGTACCAGCCAGACACCCGCTTGCCGTTGGCGTAGGTCCCCGGCGCCGCCGTATCCAGCCCTTCCGGCGGCCCGAGGAGCGCGGACAGATCCGCCCGCGTCCGCAACCCATCTTCCTCGATCAACGGCAAGCGGGACGGTGGAGTGAGGTGATGCACGGTCACACGAGCCACAGCAGGACCTTCGGTGTTGGGGGGGCACCGCGCGCTTGCGCGGCGCCGAGGACGCCCGCGAGGGTAGTCGCGCCTACCATGGTCCTGATGTTCTCTGACCCCCACCATCCCGACCTGCGTCCGCCACCCCCAGGGTTCTCGATCCGGCG
>SKNK01000113.1 GCA_007120565.1 Nitriliruptoraceae bacterium
CGTCATGCCGGCGCGGGCCTGCCAATCCGGTTGGCGACGCAGGGCGCCCCCACCGAAGATGACATCGACGTGAGGGCCGATGCGGAGACGGAAGCGCTCGAGCTGCGGGCCGAGCACCTCGAGTTCCTCCTCGATGCCGACCGAAAGAGCGACGAGTCGTACGTCGCGGGCGCGACACCGTGCCGCGAGATCGTCGAAGGGTGTCCCGGCGCCCAGCAGCATCGGGTTCCAGCCTGCCAGTCCCAGCGTGTCGCTGACCATCACCGCACCAACACGATGCTCGTTACCAGGCGTGCAGGCGACGACCGCCGTCGGCCCCGAGGTGACCCTGCGCCGAACCCGGGTCAGGACCTGCTCCGTCAGGGCGGTCACGAGGTGTTCGTCCGCCACCGTCAGCTCGTCGTTCTCCCACCGACGACCGACCTCTTCCAGCGCCGGCAGGAGCAGGTCCTCGTAGACCGGAAGTGCTCCACGCTCCGCGACCTGCCCGAGCACGAGCTCCGCCAGACCCTCGACGTCTGGGAGGAGTGCCAGATCCAGATACGCGTCCACGCTCACGACGACTCCGATGTCCCCCCATCACCCTTCCATCGGCACATCCCGGCTGCGATGTAGCCCTGGCTGTGCCACCGCCCAGGCCGAAGTAGCGTCGCGGTCGCGCACCGCGTTGGGCACGCAGGCTCCAGATCCATCGGACCGGCCTTCACGTTGTGGTGCTTCGTGACCAGCGAGAGGTCCACCGCGAGTCGGGGTGGGACGGATCGGCGAGATCGAGCGTGGCATCCCAGCGGTAGGTCATCGGCCACCGGCGGAAGATCGGCAGCCGGAACAGCACGGCGAGCAACGGGCGACGTTGGCGTGTTCGCCACGGCCCGAGCTCGTCCATCACGAAGTGGATCTGGTCGCCGGTGCGGCGAACCTCGTAGCGTCCCTCCAACTCGGTGCTGCCGTCTGCCCGAACCAGGACCGCGCCCTCGTGGCACGCAGAGGGGGTCAGGCGGGCGATGTCCGGCAACGGCGGGTCCAGCCGAAGGTGGCACGAGCGCCCCTCTCGTTCCACCCGCACGCCGGCGATGCCTGGATGTCCGTCCACGTCGACGACGTCCACCGCCTCCTGCTGTTCACCACCGACAGCCGGGCGCACCGGCACCCGTGACAACTCCGTGATCCCGCTGGGGTTGAGCTCGCACGCCATGACGTCGGGGTCATACCGGGCCATCAGGCATCGGCGGCCCCCGATGGGCAGCGGCAGGCGAGCGATCGTGCGCTCCTCGCCGTCGACCCACAGCGCAACCTCGGTGTTGCTCATCGGCACGAAGGACAGTCCCGGGAGCCAGATGAACGGGAAGAACGCCGGGTTGTCGAAGGTGCCACCGACAGGCGCGAGGACCGGGAACGCGTCCCGCGGCCCGGTGAGGTGCTCGTGCATCCGAAGGTCGACTCGGCGACCGCTCGGGGCGCTGAAGGCAACATCGAGTTTGAGACCGTCATCGGTGACCTCGAAGCGCGCCGCTTGGAAGTCGGTGTGGTGGATGCCGAGCACCCC
This sequence comes from Nitriliruptoraceae bacterium, assembly GCA_007120565.1. GTDB lineage: Bacteria > Actinomycetota > Nitriliruptoria > Nitriliruptorales > Nitriliruptoraceae > CSSed11-175R1. Next base: position 1,547 of record SKNK01000113.1, read on the forward strand.
CTTGCCGAGACCTTCATAGCCGGAAGGGTCGACCTGCACGTGCGGCTCAGCGAAGAGCTCGACATGACCGTCGTGGAGGTAGGCCAACAGGACCAGACCCCTCCCGTGGGGTCCGTCGAGCACCTGTGGTTCCAGTGCCCGATAGGTGGGGTCGTCGGCGACGTCGATGACGAGCAGTCGTCGGATGGCTCCCAGTTCCAGCGTGATCGGCACGAGCAGCTCACGTGCTTCGTCCGGTCGTGGAGCCTCGTCTCGAGCTTCGACCGTGGTCATGGCGCAGTCTCCGTGTGTGCGGGCTGTCGGGGATGGTCAGGCGAACTCGGTTACGGCCCCATCGGTTCGCTCCGCTGGTTCAGAGCCATGCCCGGTAGCGCGCCGGCACGCGCCGCATGGCGAGGACGTACGGCGCGCTGCTCGTCACGGCCATCGCCACGGCGAGCACCGGCAGCCACAGCGACACGACGATCCCGAGAGCAAGGAGGCCGATCGTCGCGAGGCTGCCGAGTACGACCCGACGGAACACGGCTGGCGGTAGCGGTTCCGACCACGCCCGAACCGCTTGCGCCCGCATGATCAGCAGCAGGTAGGCGAGGTTGAGCACGACGAACAGCCCGAGGAACGGAGCGACGGCGGCCGTGCTGGTCGGATAGGAGCCGAGCACGCTCGTTGGGAAGGGGACGAGGGCCACCGTGCCCAGGAACACCAGGTTGATCGCGACCATACCGACATCGATCCAGGCGAGCCGATGGAACAGCTTGTGGTGCATGTGCCACTGGCTGGCCACCAGGGCGAAGGCAAGCGCGTACGCGCCCAGCTGCGGCAGGTCCTCGCGCAGGGCAGTCGCCAGCTCGGGTGCGGGGACGTTGGGGACGTCGATGGTCAGTACGAGCAGGGTCATCGCGATCGCGAAGACGGCGTCGCTGAGGTTGACCATCCGAGCGAACTCGTTCGTGTCCCGGTGGTGGCGGGAGGTGGTGGACGCCGTGTGTTCGGTCGTGGGCATCTTCGTCTCACCGTGGTCAGCCGGGGGTACCCCGGGGCTCGCGTCGCAGCACCCACAGCCCCAGCAGCCAGGCCGCGGGGGCGACGTGAGCCACCGTGTGGAACCCGAGGCGTTCGTAGATGGGCGGGTTCGCCGGGTCGGTGGTCTCAAGCCAGGCAGGCAGGCCGTCGGCATCGC
>SKNK01000386.1 GCA_007120565.1 Nitriliruptoraceae bacterium
CACACCGCGGACCTGGCGCATCTGGTCAGCCTCGTCGTGGAACAGCTCGAGACTCGGCGTCAGTTGGTGGAGAGCGAGGAGCGGTTCCGCCTCCTTGCCGAGGCCACCAGCGAGGTGGTCTGGGATTGGGATCTCATCACCGACCGGGTCTGGTGGAGCGACGACCTCGCCCCGAGGTTCGGCTACGATCCGGCAGAGCTGGCGACCGGGCCCGAGTGGCTCGACCACCTCCACCCAGACGATCAGGCACGGATCGGCAACGAGCTCCAACGTGCGATCGACGGCCGGGACCGGACCTGGGTCGGGGAGTATCGCCTGCGACGCTCGGATGGCCGGGTTGCCTACATCGTCGATCACGGGGCGATCATCCGCGATCGCCGAGGGCGCGCGTTGCGGATGATCGGTGGACTGGTCGATCAGACCGAACGCCGAGAGCTCGAACAGCAGTACCTCCGAGCTCAACGGATGGAGAGCATCGGGATGCTCGCGGGCGGCATCGCCCACGATCTGAACAACGTCCTGTCCCCCATCGTCATGGCGGCCGACCTGCTGCTCTACGAGGATCTCCGTGACGACCTGCGCGAGACGGTGGAGACGATCGGTCTGAGTGCTCGTCGTGGGGCGGACATGGTGCGACAGGTGTTGACCTTCGCCCGCGGACTCGACGGCGAACGGACGGTCGTCGAGGTCGACACGCTGCTCGCTGACCTCAAGCGCATCATCCAGGAGTCCTTCCTGCCGGATGTCGAGCTGGTGCTCGATACGCGCGGGGCAACGCCGACGGTGTTCGGTGATGCGACCCAACTGCAGCAGGTGCTGCTCAACCTCGCGATGAACGCCCGCGAGGCGATGCCCCAGGGTGGCCGCATGGTCATCACCACCGACCATGAGGTCGTGGTACCAGGTGATCTGGACGCTCCACCTGACCTCGCCCCGGGTGCGTTCGTGTGCATCACCGTCGAGGACTCCGGGGACGGTCTTCATCCCGAGGTTCGGGAGAGGATGTTCGAACCCTTCTTCACCACCAAGCCCGCCACCACCGGGACCGGACTGGGGCTTGCCACGTCGTTGGCGATCGTTCGAAGCCACCGCGGCGCGATCCAGGTCGAGAGTGAGCCGGGTAGCGGAACGGCCGTGACCGTCTGGCTTCCCGCGTCGACCGAGGCTGCCGGCATCGAACCGCAGAAGCCGGAACAGGAGCCAGTCCGCGGCAACGGCGAGCTCGTCATGGTCGTCGACGACGAGGCGGCGGTGCGGGCGGTCACCCGTCAGGCGCTCGAGGTCTTCGGCTACCGCGTGATCACCGCCAAGGACGGAGCGGAGGCGGTAACGCGATTCGCGGGGACCGGCCGGGTCGACCTGGTCATCATCGACGTGATGATGCCCGTCATCGAGGGCCTCGAGGCGATAGGACGCATGATCGAGATCGATCCGGATGCCTGCATCATCGCGATCAGCGGGGTCACCGACGAGAGACTGCTGCCCCGGGCCGCCGAGGCCGGTGCCCGCGAGGTGATGTCGAAGCCCTTCAGTACCCACCTCCTACTCCATACCGTGCGACAGGTCCTCGACCGGTCGGTGGGGGACGATCGATGATGGTCCGGATGTGTCCATGATCCACGCTGAGCCCCAGGCCGAGTGGTCCGACGCCACGGTGATGGTGGTCGACGATGAGCCGTTGATCTGCAGGATGCTCGAACGTGTACTGGAGCAGCGCGGCTACGAGCAGGTGCAGTCCTTCACCGATCCCGAGGAAGCACGGTCGAGCTACGTCGCCCTGAAGCCCGACCTCGTACTGCTCGATCTGCACATGCCGAAGCTCGATGGCACGGCTCTGCTCAAGTGGATCATGGAGCGTCCAAGCGAGCTACGCGCCCCCGTGATCATCATGACCGGAGCGGGAAGGGCGGAGGACGCCCATCGCACCCTGGCGTTGGGGGCGGCGGACTTCCTCCACAAGCCCGTCGACACCACCGAACTGTTGTTGCGGGTCCGTCACCAGCTCAGAGAGCGACGTCTCCGGCGCGAACTGGCGGAGCACAACGAACGCTTGGGTTCTCTGGTCCAGGAACGCGCTGGGGAGCTCGCCCTGCTGTCGCGGGTCCTCGACGAGATGCCGTTGCCAGCGTTCGTGCTCACCCGAGACCTGCAGCTGCACTTCGCGAACGAGCGGGGGAAGCGGTTCCTCGCCGACGCCGATGCCGAGATGCCCGATGTCCTTGCGGTGACGACGCGGCGTCGTGCGGAAGTGGCGGCCATCCTGCGCGGCCTCGGTCAACAGCCTCAGCGGATCCCGGTCGTCGTACGCGGTGCCGATGGCCGTGAGCGACGCACCGAGCTACAGGCCCAGCGGGTCAACGGCGATCTGATCGCACTGCTGTTCCACGACGTGGAGGAGCAGGAACTGGCGAAGGAGACCCTGGGTCGTGCGCTGAGCCGCGAACGCGAGAGCGTCGACCGGATGCGAGCCCTCGAGACCCTTCGAACCAACTTCCTGACGGCGGTCTCACATGAACTACGGACCCCGTTGACCGTGGTGCTCGGCATCGCCGAACTGCTCCGGCGGCATGGTGTTGCACTGGACGAAGGGCAGAGATCGGAGCTGCTCGAGCGTCTGGAGGAGAACGCCGACCGTCTCGCGTTGCTGTTGGAGGATCTGTTCGACCTGAACCGGTTATCGGAGCAGCAGAGGTCGGTCACGCTTGAACGATCGGACCTGGCG
>SKNK01000285.1 GCA_007120565.1 Nitriliruptoraceae bacterium
GCGGGTCTTCGGGTCCGACTACTTCGGTGAGTCCAAGATGGGCGGGCTCCGGATGTGGAACCGCCTGGTCTACGACCGCGGCGGCCTCGCGATGCACTCCGGTGCCAAGACCTTCCCCGCCGACCAGACAGCCAGTGGTCAGGAGGAGCTGGCGCTGATCATCGGCCTGTCAGGGACGGGCAAGACCACCACCACCTTCCGGAACGTCAAGGGATCGCTGCCCGTGCAGGACGACTTCATCGCGCTGATGCCCGGTGGCAAGGTCCACACGACCGAGAACGGCTGCTTCGCCAAGACCTTCGGCCTCGACCCGGATGCCGAACCGACGATCTACGAGGGCGCGACACGCCCCGATGCCTGGCTCGAGAGCGTCTCGGTCGACGAGAACGGCAAGGTCGACTTCTTCGACACCAACTACACGGCCAACGGACGCTGCACCTTCGGGCTCGAACACATCCGTCACCGCGACCCCCGCGACCTGCCGACGGCGCGCTACCTGTTCATCCTCAACCGCAACGAGGGGCTGATCCCGGCGGTTGCGCATCTCAGGCCCGAGCAGGCGGCGTACTACTTCATGTTGGGGGAGACGAAGGGCACGTCCGCCGGCGGTGCGGCCGAGGCCGGGAAGAACCTGCGCGTGCCCGGAACCAACCCCTTCTGGTTCGAGGGTGACGCCTCCCAGGGCAACCGCCTGCTGGAACTGCTCGAGAGCTCGCCGCTGGAGGTCTACCTGTTGAACACCGGCCGGATCGGTGGTACCGACGCGGACGACCGTTCGAAGAAGGTCTCCATCGCGCACTCCGCCGCCGTGCAGAGCGGCATCGTCGATGGGACGATCGCGTGGGAGATCGATCCCGACTTCGGCTACCAGGTCGCAACCGCGATCCCCGGTGTCGATGACGACGAGCTGTTGCAGCCTCGCAAGCTCTACGAGCGGCAGGGCCGGACGGACGAGTACGCCGAGTTGGTTGCCAACCTCAAGCGTGAGCGCGCCGAGTACCTCGCTGCCTTCCCTGGCCTGGATGATCGCATCACCGGTGGTGCCGGGGACTGATCCGAACGGGCCAGTTGCGGGCGTCCATGAAGCCACCAGCTCCGTGGGTCGATAGTGCCATCGGGATAGCCTCACGGCCGACCGACGCGGCAGGATCGTCATGCAGCCTCTCGAGGTCACCCTCTTCGGTGGCTTCGCGTTGCGCCGCGGTGCCGACGTCGTCCCGCCGATCGCCTCGCGGGTCGGGCGGTCGTTGTTCGCCTACCTGGCGGTGCACCAGGGCGCCGCGCTGCCGCGCGAGCGACTCGTGCACGAGTTCTGGCCGGAGCTGTCCGAGCCACGGGGGCGGCGCCGGCTCAGCCACACGCTGTGGCAGCTGCAGGATGCGCTGAGCGAGCTCCCCGGGGAGGCGAGCTACCTCGACGTCGGCACGGACACCCTGGCCTTCGGTGCGTCGGCGCCGGTCACCGTCGACGTGCTGGAGTTCGAGCGTGGACTCGACGACCTGCGTCACCTCCGCACGGTGGCCGATCTGCGCTCACGGGACCTGCTGCGGCTGGAGCAGGTCGTCGAGCTGTACCGCGGTGACCTCCTCGACGGGCACTACGAACCCTGGGTCCGCGCCGAGCAGGAGCGGTTGGCCCAGCGCTACCTCGATGCGCTCGCGGTCCTGGTCGACATGGCCAAGCGGTTGGGGGCCTACGACGATGCGTTGGTGTACGCGCGGCGCATCACCCACCAGGATCCGCTGCGGGAGGACGCCCACCGCGAGGTGATGCGGCTGTCCATGCTCCTCGGTCGCCCGAGCGAGGCGTTGCGGCAGTACGAGCGCTGCGGTGAGGTGCTCGCCGAGGAGCTCGGGGCAGCTCCTTCCGCGTCTACTGCTGAGCTGTACGAGCGGATCCTGCGCCAAGGTCGAGGGCACGCGGTGGCCACCGCGGAGCCCGAGCCGTTCCCGGAGCGCATCCCGCTGGTCGGCCGGGACCGGGAACGCGCGGCGGCGCTCGAGGTCGTGGACGCCGCTCTGGCCGGGCGTGGCGGCGCGGTCCTGGTGGAAGGCGACCCTGGTCTCGGCAAGAGCCGTCTGCTCGAGGAGCTCGCCGACGATGCCGGCTGGCGCGGGTTCGCCGTCACCGCGGCGCGAGCGGCTGATGCGGGCCGCGCCGCGCCGTTCGCGCTGATCCGCCAGCTGATCGCCGCGACGCTCACCCCGCTGCGTCTGGAACACCTGCGTCACCGCGTCGAACTCGTCTGGCTCGCCGAGGTGGCACGGCTGGTCCCCGAGGCTGCCCGGGCTGTCACCGAGCCACCTCCGGGCGAGCGCCGCCTCCGCGGCGACGAGGGAGCGCAACGGATGCGCGATGCGGCGGTGCGGGTGCTGCTCGCCCTGACCGACATCGACCCGCTGCTCCTCGTCGCCGACGATCTGCACGGTGCCGATCCGGACTCGTTGGGCGTGCTCGCCGACCTGGCAGCACGGCTCGACGAGCACCGCGGGGTCCTGCTCCTCGCCTACCGAGCCGAGGAGGCACGCCAGCGTCCCGACGTCTGGCAGGTCGTGCAGGACATCGACCGACGGTTGCGCCCCGCCCGGCTGCTGCTCGCGCCGCTCGACGTGTTCTCGATCGGCGAGGTGACCAGGGTGGTGGCCCGTGGTCACCGGATCGAACCGGCCGCAGCCGCGCGGCTCGGCCAGGAGACGGGCGGCAACCCGCTGTTCGTGA
>SKNK01000164.1 GCA_007120565.1 Nitriliruptoraceae bacterium
CAGGGGCGGTCCGGGTCGCGTTGGAGGGGGACGGTAGCGCGATGGAGTCAGGGCGGCCCTTACCTGTGAGGTCATCGACGGCGATGCGCGACGGGGCTTCGCTCAGGTGGGTCGCGAACGCGGCTCGCGACGGCCTGACGGCCCGACACCACGGAGGATCCCCATGTCCAGCATCGCCCCTTCGAACCGCTCGAACCCCTCGAGCCCTTCGGCCACGACCGTCGCGTCAACGCCGGGTTGGCTGCGGCCGCTGCTGCGCGTCGACGCGGTCGGCAGCGTGGTGATCGGCCTGGCGTTGGCGGTGGCCGCCGGGTGGTTGCAGCCCGCCCTCGCGCTCGGCTCCTGGGTTCCGATCCTGGTGGTCGCTGGCCTGTTCGTGGTCAACGGTCCGGTCAATGCCGCTGCGGCCCGCAGGCTGAGCCGCACGACGCTGCTCGGCCCGATCGCCATCGACACGCTCTTCGGCGTAGCGATGCTGGCGGTGGCCATCGCCGACCCCTCCGGGGCACAGGTGTGGGCTCGCTGGGCGGTGGCCATCGTCGCGGTGGCATCGTTCGACCTGGCCGTGGCCAAGGCGTGGGGGCGCGCACGTCTCCCCGCGTGACAACATCCCGATGACCCGATCGAGGTGCGACGTGGGAGAGGTGGCGGAGCCCGATGTGGCGGTGGTCGGCCAGAAGGCCGTTGCTACGGCACCGTAACTTACGTTACCGTAGGTCGTGGCCCATCCGGCCACCCCGGCCAGCCCCGTCCGAGCACTGGAAGCCCATGACCAGCACCACCTCACCCTCCCCCGGACGTCTCTCCGACCAGCAACTGCTCGCCGAGCTGGAACCGGTGGCCGAAGCGCAGCTTCTCCGCCATGAGAAGCTCGCTGACGAGTGGTTCCCCCACGACTACATCCCGTACTCGATGGGTAAGGACTTCGACAAGGATCCATGGACGCCGGATCAGGCGAGGCTCACCGGGGTCGCGCAGATCGCCTTCGAGGTGAACCTGCTGACCGAGGACAACCTGCCCTCGTACCACCGCGAGATCCACCAGATGTTCGGCTACGGGGACGGTGCGTGGATCAACTGGGTTCACCGCTGGACCGCAGAGGAGGGGCGACACTCGATCGTCCTGCGCGACTACCTCGTCGTCACTCGGGCGATGGACCCGTACGAGATGGAACGGGCCCGGATGGCGCAGGTGCAACAGGGTTACGACCACGACAACAAGGGCACGCTCAGCGGGATGGCCTACGTCGCCTTCCAGGAGCTCGCCACCCGGATCAGCCATCGCAACACCGGCAGGTACTCGCAGGACCCTGTCGCCGATCGCATCATGGCGCGGATCTCCTAGGACGAGAACCTGCACATGCGCTTCTACCGCGACATGTTGGGTGCGGCGATGCACGTCGACCCGTCGGCCGCCATCGAGGCCATCGTCGACGAGGTCATCGGTTTCGAGATGCCCGGCTCAGGCATGCGCCAGTTCCTGACCAAGTCCGCGCAGATCGCCAACGCCGGGATCTACGACCTGCGGATCCACCACGACGAGATCCTGTGGCCGCTGCTCCGCCACTGGGGGGTCTTCGAGCAGGAAGGCCTCGACGCCCACGCCGAGGCACGACGTGACGAGCTCGCGAGGTTCCTCGACGAACTCGATGCTAAGGCGACCCGGTTCGAAGAGAAGCGGGCGGCAAGGCAGGCGCGCCGCGCCGAACGCAACGGCGACTGACCGTTCAGCGGCCTGCCGCTCGCTCCGTTGCGGGCGGACGGCCAGCGCAGCGTTCCCGCGGCGTGTCGGCGCTCGAAGTTGGACAGCCCGGTTCGGAACGGTCGCGGGTCATCGTGGATGTGGTCGGCGACGGCGACCTGCAGGGGGAAGGTCGCGCGGTGCGGCGATGCCCGCTCGAGCGTCGCTGCCTCGGTCGGGGTTGCGGCTATGTCGGGGCCAAGGGTCGTGAGGAGGCCGGCATGTCCACGGCTGGACCACCGAACCCCGCGGCGCCCCCGTCCAGGATCCCCGTCAGACCTCGGTCGTTCCAGAGCGGGTTGTAGGGCGTCAGATCACCGTGCACCGGCCCGCTGCTCGCGTCCTGCTCGGCATCCATCAGTTCGCGCACGACCGCGGTAGCCACCTTGGCGATGTCGTCGGCGAGTTGTGGGACGTCGACGTCGGAGGCCAGCCGCGGGAACGCCGTGCCGCCGCACCAAGCGCAGGGGTCGTCCAGAGAGCGTGGTGCCCGCTGCCTCGTCTTCCCCGAGCGCCCTCCCCGATCGTCCCGCGGATGCCTGTAATCAGGCATCGATGCTAGGATACTGTCATCACGCCGCTTGCGCGGTGTGGGTCCCGGATGGAGAGGTCGCGGACATGCTTGGAGTGCGGGTCCGTCACCTGCGGCAGGCCCGCGGCCTCACACAGGCGCAGCTCGCCGAACTCGCCGGGGTGAGTCGTCAACTGATCGGGGCGGTCGAGGCCGGGCGCCACCTGCCGCGGGTCGATGCTGCGGTCGGTTTGGCCCATGCCCTGGCAACCTCCGTAGAAGACCTGCTTGCCCCAGACCCCGACCCCGCGGTCGGGGTCCTGCGCGACCCGCCGGACGGTGCGTTGGTGCGCCTCGCCCGGGTCGGTGACCTGCGGGTATGTGTGCCCACACCCGGTTCCGGCGAGGGGTGGGCCGCAGCCGATGCTGTGGTCCGTGGCGGATCGCTGGAGTCGTTCGGCACCGA
>SKNK01000402.1 GCA_007120565.1 Nitriliruptoraceae bacterium
GCCCTCTCATCAGCATCGAGGAGGGCGTGGTTCAGTGCCCGGAGCCGCTCGGCTTCCAGCGACGGCAAGGCCGGCGCTCGCTCCGAAAGCAGACCCCGGAGGCGATCGCTGGCGAAGGACACGCCAGGGCCGTCTAGGCCGGCCAGTACGGGCCGCGGCGACCACCAACGTGTCACCTCGATGTCGCCTCGTGGCAGAGTGAGGCGACGGTCAGCGACCACTACCTCGTCGTCCATCCTGAGTCCCTGCAGCGGGCGATCGCCGGTTCCCGGTCCGAGGACGACCGCGTGAGGATGGACCACGGCTCCGTGGGTCACGACCGCGACGACCACGTGGCCGGTCGCCGGGTCCATGAGGTGCACCGCACCCGGGAAGATCGCGGCGGGGACCAACGAGCTCGGCGCTGCGGTCAGGCGGCTGCGGAGCACGCTCGACGCGCTGGCCGGCACCCGTGGGCGAGAGGTGTGTGCGGACGCAGCTGCCGGTGCCGTGTTACCCATCGTGACCTCGGATCACGCGGGTGCCGGCCGTGCCGTGGAGCGCATCACGTGCGTCATCGAGCGCGGCGACCATCCCGCGTCCTCCGGACCGGTCGACGAACTCACGGACCGCAGCCACCTTGGGGGCCATCGATCCCACGGTGAACTCGCCCGCGACTTCGTAGCCGCGCAGTTCCTCCACGGACACCTCTTCGAGCCAACGCTGATCCGGTGTTCCGTAGGCGACCGCGACCCCAGGCACATCGGTGAGGATGGCGAAGGTGGCCGCGCCGATCTCCTTGGCCAGCAGCGAGCCTGCGAGATCCTTGTCGATGACGGCTTCGATGCCATGGAGCGGACCATCCCCGTCGTCGACGACGGGGATGCCACCACCACCGTTGGCGATCACGATGGCCCCGTCGGCGAGGAGCAGGTCGACCGCCGGGCGGTCGACGCAGGCCAAAGGTCGAGGCGATGGCACCACACGTCGCCACCCGCGGCCTTCGACCTCGACGAGGTCCTCACCGGCGTCGCGACGCCGAGCGATCTCGACGGGGTCGTTGAGGTAGGGCCCGATCGGTTTGGTCGGCTCCTGGAACGCCGGGTCGTCCCGGGAGACCAGCACACGACTCACCACTGGGACCACGGGGCGTTCGATCCCTCGTTGCTGAAGCTCGAAGCTGAGGGTGTTCGCGATCGTGAAGCCGATCGTGGCCTGGGTCTGCGCCACACACCAGTCGAGCGGCACCGGTGGGACGACGTCACGCGCCAGATCGTTCTTGATCAGCACGTTGCCGACCTGCGGGCCGTTGCCGTGGGTGAGGACCAGATCGGTGTAGCCCTCGGCCACCAGCTCCGCCACCTGCGCCATGGCGCGGTGCAGGTTGGCGGTCTGTTCCGGCGCGGTCCCCGCCTTGCCTGCAGGGGAGATCGCGTTGCCGCCCAACGCGATGACCGTACGTTCGCTCACCCGTTCGCCTTCGTGGGTCGGTGATCGTCCTCATCGGGACGCCGACGCCGAGGTAGTGGCGGGTCTGGTACCTGGCACATCGGCCTGCTCGACATCGCCGTCTACGGACACGGTAGGGCCCGCCCGGTCGACGTGTCCTCAGCGGAAGTCGCCGAACGGACAGCTACCCCGCGGTCAGACCCTGCCACGCGTCACCCGCAGGTGCGTGCGGCTTCCGGCCGTCTTGCAGGTGGGCCGCGCCATCACGACGCGGCCCACCGATCGTGCCCCGCGGTCAGGCGCGATCGTCCTCGTCGTCGTGCTTCACGCCCGCATCACCCAGTGCGCCCATGCCGGGAAGATCGCCCGGCGGGATGACGGCGTCGTAGGCGCCGATGCCACGCTCCTTGTCGGTTCCCGGGATCAGGTTGTCGAGGAGGATCCCGAGCAACGCCGCGACGGCGATCGCGTTCGAACCGACCGAAGCCACGAACTGGGTCGCCCAGTCGATCCCGAAGAAGCTGAAGTCCTCACCGACCAACTCGAAGTAGAACGGGAAGACGAACCCGGAGAACAGCACGAAACCGACGATCATCAGGTTGCGCTGCGAGTTCATGTCTGCCCGCTGCAGGTTCGACAGACCGACCGCGGCGATCAGGCCGAACAGCGCGAGGTACACACCGCCGACCACCGGAACGGGGATGGTGGCAACGACCCCGCCGACCGGGCCGATGAGCCCGAGGACCACCAGGGCTCCCGCACCGATCAGTACCACCACGCGGCTGGCGACCTTGGTCAACCCGACCAGGCCGATGTTCTCCGAGTACGACGTCGAGGCGAACCCACCGAACAGACCGGTGAGGGCGCACCCGATGCCCTCGGCGCCGAGCCCACGGTTGATCGTCTTGGAGCTGGGGTCACCGACCTGGGCGATCCGAGAGATCGCGTGGTAGTCACCGAAGGACTCGATGGACGAGGCCAGGTACGCCGCGAGGATCGCGATGATGAACCCGAAGTCGAAGATCGGGGTCCCCCACGGGAAGATCAGACCGCCGCCGCCGACCTCGAAGCCACGGAACCACGGCGAGTCCGCCACCGCGCCGAACGACACGGCCGCTGACGACCCCTCGCCGAACACGTTGAGGCCAGTGAACAACAGGGCTACCACGTACGCGGTCAGGATCGCCAGCAGGATCGGGAACAACGAGAACATCCGCACCTTGGGTGCGAGTCCCAACGAGTACAGGAAGATCAGCGCCAACGTCAGCAACGCCATCGGCCAGTGTTCC
>SKNK01000528.1 GCA_007120565.1 Nitriliruptoraceae bacterium
GGCCGGACCGTGACCGACCTGGACCTCGTTCCCTGGGTGGTGGTCGGCATCATCTTCCTCATCTACTTCCTGCTCGGCGCGGTGATGGATGAGATCGCGATCCTGGTCATCATGACCCCGATGATGTACCCGGTCGTCACCGGCGATCTGGGCTACGACGGCATCTGGTTCGGTGTGCTCACGATCATGATGCTGTTGACCGGCCTGCTCACCCCGCCGATCGGCCTGATCACCTTCCTCGTGTCCGGGCTGACCGACATCTCGCTTGGCAAGGTCTTCCGAGGGCTGACCCCCTTCTGGTTCACGCTCATCCTCGCCATCGCGTTGGTCATCGCCTTCCCGGCGATCGCGACGTGGCTGCCGACCTTGATGAGGTAGTGCCTCGCTGTGCCGTGTCCCCACCAACGACTTCCAAGTACCCACGATCGAAAGGAACGACGTGTCACAGATCGACCTCGACGGCAGAGTCGCCATCGTCACCGGAGCTGGGGGCGGTCTCGGTCGTAGCCATGCCCTGGCACTCGCTGCCCGCGGAGCCAAGGTGGTCGTCAACGACCTCGGAAGCCCGGATGGTGACGGCCCGTCCGCGAAGGCCGTGGTGGCGGAGATCGAGCAGGCCGGGGGAACCGCGCTGGAGAACACCGCGTCGGTCGCCGATAGCGATGCCGCAGCCGGCATCGTCGATGCGGCCCGTGAGGCGTACGGACGGGTCGACGTCCTTGTCAACAACGCCGGGATCCTGCGTGACCGTTCCTTCGCGAAGATGACCGAACAGGAGGTACGCGACGTCCTCGAGGTCCACGTGATGGGGGCGTTCCACCTCACCATGGCGGCGTGGCCACACCTGCGCGAACAGGAGTACGGCCGGGTCATCAACACGACCTCGCCCGCGGGCCTGTTCGGCAACTTCGGCCAGGCGAACTACGCGACCGCCAAGATGGGGCTCGTTGGCCTGACCCAGACCCTGGCGATGGAGGGCAGGAAGTTCGGTATCAACGTCAACGTCATCGCCCCGCTCGCAGCGTCCCGGATGACCGAGGCGATCCTGCCACCTGAGGTCCTGGCCAAGCTCGACCCTGAGCTGGTCTCGCCCGTCGTGGTCTACCTCGGCTCGCAGGACTGCACGCAGACCGGCTCGATCTTCACCGCCGGTGGCGGATACGTCAGTCGGGTCGCGATCGTCCAGGGTGACGGGGTCGCCTTCGACGAGTTGACCCCCGAAGCCCTCGCGGAGCGTTGGGACGACGTCGTCGCCCTCGGCGACGGACGCGAGTTCCTCGGTGGCGCGGCGGAACAGGGCGACTGGGTGGTGTCCCAGCTGTAGGGCGTTCGGTGGTCGCCGTGTCCCGGCGACCACCCCCAGGTGTTCCCCGAAGGGGGAGAGAGTCGACCCCGGTGCGTGACGCATCGGGCAACGAGGAGATGAACGATGGCAGAAGCGAGGAACATCGAAGGTGCCGACGGCCTGCGAGAGTTGGTCGGAGAGCAGGTCGGCACCAGCGACTGGATCGAGATCACCCAGGATCAGGTCGACCGTTTCGCGGATGCGACCGGCGACCACCAGTGGATCCATGTCGACCCGGAGCGCGCGGCGGAGGGCCCCTTCGGCGGGACCATCGCCCACGGCTTCCTGACCCTGTCGCTGATCCCCCGCATCCTCCCCGAGGTTCTGGACGTGCGGGGGTTCACCATGGGCGTCAACTACGGGATGGACAAGGTCCGGTTCCCCTCGCCCGTGCCGGTCGGCAAGCGTCTGCGTGCGCACCTCGTCCTCGAGGAGGTCACCGACGTGCCCGGCGGTGTGCAGATCGCCCACACCATCACCTTCGAGGTCGAGGGCAGTGAGAAGCCGGCATGTGTCGCTCGGTTCCTCGAGCGCCGGTTCGAGTAGGTAGACCGGGGGCGGCGTCTGAGTTCGCCACCTCCGCAGGCGACCCGACGAGGAGGACGGGATGATCGACCTCGATGACCTGGTGGCGATCGATGTTCACACCCACGCAGAGGTGTCCGATGACGGTCACCTGTCGCTGAGCGATGAGCTCGAGGCGGCCAAGGCAGCGTACTTCGGTGCCGATGCCAAACCGCCCACCATCGATGAGATGGCGGCGTACTACCGCGAGCGGCGGATCGCGGCCGTGGTGTTCACGGTGGATGCGCAGGCTGCAACGGGCCATGCGCCGATCCCCAACGAGTTCGTCGCCGAAGCGTGCGCTCGACACGACGACATCCTCATCCCCTTCGCGAGCCTCGATCCCCACCGTGGTGCTGCGGCGGTCAACGAGGCCAAGCGGCTGGTGGAGGACCACGGGGTCCGTGGGTTCAAGTTCCATCCCTCCATCCAGGCCTTCTGGCCGAGCGATCGCCTGGCGTACCCGCTGTACGAAGCGATCGAGTCGCTGGGTGTTCCCGCCTTGTTCCACTCGGGCCAGACCGGCATCGGTTCGGGCACTCGTGGAGGGGGAGGGATCCGGCTGAAGTACTCCAACCCCCTGGAGCTCGATGATGTCGCGGTGGACTTCCCGGATCTGACCATCATCTGCGCCCACCCTTCGGTGCCGTGGCAGGACGAGTCGCTGGCGGTGGCTACGCACAAGCCCAACGTCTACATCGACCTCTCCGGTTGGTCGCCGAAGTACTTCCCGCCACAGCTGGTTCGTCACGCGAACTCGATCCTGAAACGCAAGGTGCTGTTCGGGTCCGACTACCCC
>SKNK01000412.1 GCA_007120565.1 Nitriliruptoraceae bacterium
AGGCGTACAAGCGTGCCGTCGAGATCGTGTTCACCGCGCAGGAGATCATCGTCGGGTACTCGAGCTACCCGACCGAGGCGATCGGCAAGAACGCGATCGACTTCCGCGAGCTCGGGTTGGGCTACGCCAACCTCGGTGGGCTGTTGATGTCCATCGGGCTGCCCTACGACTCCGAGGAGGGTCGCGCGTGGTGTGGCGCTCTGACCGCGCTGATGACCGGTCAGGCCTACCGGACCTCGGCCGAGCTGGCCCGGGTCAAGGGGCCCCACAACGGGTACGCCAAGAACGCCGAGCCGATGCTGCGCGTGATCAGCAAGCACCGCGATGCGGTCGAGGAGATCGATCCCCGTCCGGTGGCGGAGGACCTGCTGGAGGCCGCCCGAACCTCCTGGGACGAGGCGCTGGAGCTCGGTCGCGAGCACGGTTACCGCAACGCCCAGGCCACGGTGCTCGCCCCCACCGGCACCATCGGCCTGATGATGGACTGTGACACCACCGGGATCGAGCCCGACCTCGGCCTGGTCAAGATGAAGAAGATGGTCGGTGGCGCCTCGATCGAGATCGTCAACCACTCGGTCCCGTCAGCGCTCGAGCACCTCGGCTACGAACAGGAGCAGGTCGAGGCGATCATCGCCTACATCGCCCAGAACAAGACCATCCACGGTGCGCCGGCCCTCAAGCCCGAGCACACCAAGGTCTTCCAGTGCGCGATGGGCGACGACGCGATCCACTACATGGGCCACGTCGGCATGATGGCTGCGGCGCAGCCGTTCATCTCCGGAGCGATCAGCAAGACCGTGAACCTCCCGGAGGAGGCCACGGTCGAGGACGTCGAGCAGCTACACCTCGATGCCTGGAAGATGGGCATCAAGGCGATCGCGATCTACCGCGACAACTGCAAGGTCGCCCAGCCGCTGTCGGTCTCCAAGAAGGCTGAGGCCGAGGCCCCCGTCGACGCCGAGGTGGCCCACGTCCCACAGCGGCGCAAGCTGCCCAAGACCCGGCCGTCGCAGACGATCTCCTTCCGCGTTGGTGACGCCAAGGGCTACATCACCGCGGGGGAGTACCCCGGGGATGGTGTCGGGGAACTGTTCGTCAAGCTCGGTAAGCAGGGCTCGACGCTGTCGGGGCTGTTGGATGCCTTCGCGATCAGCATGTCGATCGGGCTGCAGTACGGCGTGCCGCTGGAGGCGTACGTCAGCAAGTTCATGAACATGCGGTTCGAGCCAGCGGGGATGACCGACGACCCCGAGATCCGCTTCGCGACCTCGCTCGTGGACTTCATGGCCCGCAAGCTGGCGCTGGAGTACCTGCCCTACGACGAGCGTGAGGCACTGGGCATCTTCTCACTGGACGAGCGGACCCGGATGCTGGACGAGGGCTACGGCGATCAGGCGGCGAGCGTGCCGTCCGGCCCGACCGCCGCGGAGGTCGCCAAAGCCGAGCCGATCAAGCCGGCCGCGCCGGCGACGATCCCGGTCGACCACGACGCGCCGATGTGCTTCGAGTGCGGTATCAAGATGAAGCGTGCCGGCGCCTGCCACGTCTGCGAGTCCTGCGGCACCACCAGCGGCTGCTCGTAAGCGTAGGTAGCCGCCCCGATCGGTCCGTCGGCCCCAGGCTCACCGTCTGGGGCCGACGTGCTCCGCTTCCACCTAGCGAACGATCCTCAGCGGTCCAGGGGTCGCCTGGTGACGTACCTTCCTTGGAGACCTACACCCATAGGGGGTTGCCCATGACCAAGATCACCGCCTTGCTCGCCGTACTCCTGCTGGCGCTTGCGGCCTGTGCCGACGAGGAGGCTGCAGATGAACCGGCATCCGACGAGTACAACGTCGAGGACCAACCCGATGCCCAGGCCTCGTTCGTCTCACCGTCCGACGGCGACACCGTATCGGGCCCCTTCACCGTCGAACTCGCCGCCGACGGCGTCGAGCTCGTCCCCGCCGGCATCCCCGTCGTCGGTGAAGGGCACCTGCACGTGATGGTCGACATCGGCTGCTACGACAGCGGCGAGATCATCCCCGGCCCGAGCGAGGATGACGAAGCCGAGGGACGCTTCCACCTCGGAGATGGTTCGGACTCGCGCGAGATCGACATCGAGCCCGGCACCTACGAGCTGTGCGTCCAGCTCGGTGACGGCGTCCACCAGGCCTTCGGCTCGACCGAGACGATCACCGTCACCGTCGAGTGACCCAGGTGAGGCCCGATCCGGGCCTGGCCGGACTCGCGAACGACGGCCCGGATCGCGCCACACCTCACCTGCACGTCGGAACGGCGGAGGCGTGAGCCCGGGCAGTGGCCGCCACGGTCTCGTGGCGGTTGACCCGTTTCAGTCGGCGTCCCTCGCAGGCATCACGACCGTGAGCAGCACGACGGCATCCGTCTCTGCATACAGATCGTGTGGGGCTGGAGGGACGGCAGCCCAGTGGCTCTCGCGGAGCTGGAGTTCGATGTCTCCCGTTCGCAAGATGACGTCCCCCATCAGCACTTGGAGGGTTGCTGGCCCGGGTGTTTGGTGTTCGTCCAGTTTCTGGCCCGTCGCCACGGCCAGCAGTGTCTGTTTCAGGGGCGTACCTGCGCCGGGTGTGAGCGTTCGTGCCGCCCGACCGGCAGCGAGCCCTCGGGCCTGATCCAGAAGTTCCTGGGCTGCCTCGACGAGATCGAACGCACCTTGCGGTTGCTCAGGTGCTCGACGCTCG
>SKNK01000167.1 GCA_007120565.1 Nitriliruptoraceae bacterium
CCGGCACCACGAGCCCGGAGCTGGGGTACGGAGGGGTCGACGCCAGACAGCTGGGTGCAGGCCGACGCCACCGAACCGTCCTACCACGGGGAGTGGTTGATCCATCGTGGCGCCGACGCCGGCGATGGCCACTCCGACCTGGTCACGGTGGCCGTGCTCCGGGCACCGGACGGCCATGATGCGATGGCCGACGCCGCGCTGGTGCTCGAGCACCTGGGGGAGTTCTACGAGGAACGCTCCCCACGCTCACCTTCGGAGGTGGCCGGCGAAACCTGACGTAGGCATCGTTGTTCTTCACACGTCCGCACCTCGGGGCGATGTCGCGCTGCACAACAGCTAGGGTGGAGGTCCCGAACCGTCTGGGAGAGATGCGAGCGTGAGCGAACAGGTACCTACCGATCTGCGCTTCACCGAGGACCATGAGTGGGTCCGGGTGGACGGCGACCTCATCGTCGTCGGGATCACCGACTACGCCCAACAGCAGCTAGGCGACGTCGTGTACGTCGACCTTCCGGCTCCGGGCGCGCACGTCGACCAGGGCCAGCCGTTCGGAGAGGTGGAGTCGACCAAGTCGGTCTCCGACCTGTTCGCCCCGGCAACCGGAACCGTCGAGGCTCGCAACGAGGAGCTCGACGAACGGCCGGAGTTGGTCAACAGCGACCCCTACGGAGATGGCTGGCTGGTCTCCATCCGCGTCTCGGAGGGGACCGAACTCACGGGCCTGCTCGACGCCACCGCCTATAACGAACTGCTGCCCTAGCTACCGCCCGTTGGTGGGGACAGCGTCGCACCCAGGGACTACGCTCTCGCAACATCGGTGAAGCGAGACCGCCCTGCACCTTCGGCTCACGCTGAGTCTCCGTGGCCCCAACACGGCCAGAGACCAGACGACGACCGATCGGCCAGGGAGGGTCCCGTTCCGCCGAGGATCGGCTCGGACACGATCGACTCCGACAGGATCGACTGCCGTGCGACAACGGAGGCCCTCGGGATGAAGTGCAGCGAGTGCGGCCAGGACGTATCGGATGAGGCGAACTTCTGTCCCTCGTGTGGTGCGGCGGTCGGCGACGGTGGACGCGGACACGAGGACACCACGGCCGCCATCGAGGTCGGAGCCCTTGACCCTCAACATGAGGTCGACGAGCTACCGGAACTCGCGCCAGGCACGGGGATGCTGGTCGTCGTGCGCGGGCCGAACGCCGGCTCCCGTTTCCTTCTGGATCGCGCCACGACCACCGTCGGGCGCCATCCCGACTCCGACATCTTCCTGGACGATGTCACCGTGTCGCGTCGACACGCCGAACTGCAGCGCGATGACCAGGGGACCACGCTGAAGGATCTCGGCAGTCTCAACGGCAGCTACGTCGGCGGTGACCGGGTCGACGAGCGTCGGCTCGCGATGGGCGACGAGGTGCAGATCGGCCGCTTCAAGCTGCTCTACCTCGATGCCTATGGCGCACAGGTGGTGTCTGACGCGTGAGCACGGCCACGATCGGTGAGGTCCTCAACCGGCTCCGCGACGAGTTCGACGACATCACGATCTCCAAGATCCGCTTCCTCGAAGCCGAGGGGCTGATCAGCCCTGACCGCACCGAGTCCGGCTACCGCAAGTTCACGGAGGCTGACGTCGCGCGTCTGCGCTACGTGCTGCGTTCGCAGCGCGACCGCTACCTGCCACTGAAGGTGATCAAGGACGAGTTGGCCCGTATCGACGCTGGGCTCCCACCCGCAGACGATGCGGTTCCCGAGGTTCCCGATGCCCTCTTGGGGGGCGAGGTCCAGGGGCCCGACGCACAGCCGTCGCTGCTCGATACGCCCGACAAGGACGTTCGCTTCACCGACCGGGAACTGGCCGAAGCCGCGGGACTCCAGGCCGCCGACATCGCGGCGCTCCGTGATCACGCCTTGCTCGATGGCGAGGTGCATGACGCCAACGGCCTCGCGATCGCCAAGATCGCCGCCCAGTTGCTCGAAGCCGGGCTGGAACCGCGACACCTGCGGATGTACCGGCAGTTCGCTGATCGTGAGGCTGCCCTGGTCGAGCAGCGCGTCGGACCATCGCTGCGGCAGCGCAACCCGGAGAGTCGCAAGCAGGCCGAACGGACCGCCGACCACCTGGTGACCCTCGGCAACGAACTCCACCGTTCACTGCTCGCCGCAACGATCCAGCGGCTCCTGCGTCCATGACCGGATGGTCGATCGAACGCGTCTCGACGACGCGCTGGCTCCTCGTGGGCTTGCTGGTCGCTGCCTTGCTGCTGCCGACCACCTCGCCGTCCCTGGCCGAGCCTGCACTACCGGACCCCGTGATCGACGCCCCGCCGGCGACCTGGCCGGTGCCGGAGCAGATCGATGGTGAGACCTACGTCCTCATCGAGGTCGCGACCGGCCAACCGTTGGTCGCCCACCAGGCGGAGCAACGGCGGCCGGTGGCGTCGACGCTGAAACTGCTGACCGCCTACTCGGTGATCACCCGCACCGAACTCGACGAGGTGGTCGTCGCCGGCGATGAGGTGACGGGCGTCGGTGGCTCTGGGGTCGGGCTGGAGCCAGGCGACGAGTGGACCATCGAGCAACTGCTCGACGCACTCATCCCTCGAAGCGGGAACGAGGCCGCCGAGGCCCTCGCGGTACACGTCGGCGGTGACCGCGACAGCTTCCTGCGGATGATGGAGGAGGATGCGGCGGCACTCGGCGTCGAA
>SKNK01000476.1 GCA_007120565.1 Nitriliruptoraceae bacterium
CGCGACGCGACGGGGCTGTACTGCACGTGCGTCTGCAGCGCCCCGATCGGCTCAACGCGGTCTCCGACGAGCTGTACGCCGACCTGGAGGGAGCGTTCGCCAGCGCCGACGATCCCGAGGTCCATGCCGTGCTCCTGAGTGGCGATGGTCGGTCCTTCTGTGCTGGAGCGGATCTGAAGAACCACGCCTCGCGACGTCGGACACCAGCCGAGCAGCGGGCGTACGTCTGGGCCGGACACCGGGCTTGCCGCCGACTCGCGACGCTGCCCAAGCCGGTCATCGCCGCGGTCCAAGGACATGCCATCGGCGCGGGGGCGGAACTCGCACTGAGTGCGGACCTGCTGGTGGTAGCCGAGGATGCCCGCTTCCGGTTGCCGGAGGTTGGCCTGGGGACCTTCGTCGGCGGGGGGATCACTCACCGGCTGCCGCTGCTCGTTGGCCAGCTCCGCGCCAAGCAGCTGCTCCTCCTCGGTCGCCCGTTCACGGCTTCCGAAGCCCTCACCTGGGGCCTCGCCGCTGAGGTGGTCGCCCCGGGAGAGATCATGGAGCGAGCCACGGCTCTCGCTCACGAGGTGGCCGCGCTTCCCGCCGCGTCGGCACGGTTCGCCAAGCTGGGGTTGAACCGGGGGCCCGAGGTGTCGTTCGACGATGCGCTGGTCTACGAGGCGGAGGCGTTGCTGGACTGCATGGGTTCGGACGAGTGGGTCGACGGGGTCGGTGCGTTCACCTCGCGAGGTCAGGAGGCGGGGTCATGACCCGTTCCGCGGCAGCCTGTGTCCTCGACCCGCGAAGCATCGCGATCGTCGGAGCGTCCAACGATCCGACGAAGCGCGGGCATCAGACCCTGGGTCGGCTCTTGGCCGACGGGTTCCCGAACCCGATCTATCCCGTCAACCCGCGGGAAGCCGAGGTGCAGGGGCTGAAGGCCTATCCCTCGCTCTCGGCGATCGGCGAGCCGGTCGACCTGGCGTTCATCGTCACTCCGGCACGGTTCGCGCCAGAGCTCGTGGCCGAAGCCGGGCAGGCCGGGATCCCCGCTGCGGTGGTGATCGCCGTCGGGTTCCGCGAGATCGGCAGCGAAGGCGCGCAGCTGGAGGAACAGCTGGTTCGTTCGGCACGGGACAACGGGGTGGCCCTGCTGGGACCGAACACCAACGGCGTGTTCAACGTTCCCGCACGGATGAACCTGCTCGGAACCTCGGATGTGCCGAGCGGGCGTCTGTCCCTGTTGTGTCAGAGCGGCAACGTCGGCCTGGCGCTCGTCAGCCAGGTCAAGCACGAGACCGCGATGGGGTTCAGCATCTACGCGGGTATCGGCAACGAGGCCGGACTGCGCTTCGACGAGGTGCTCGACCACCTTGGCCACGACGAGAACACCGACGCGATCATCGTGTACGCAGAAGGGTTCCGGGACGGCCGGGCGTTCCTGAAGAGTGCCCACGAGGTGAGCCGCTCAACGCCGGTGATCCTGTACAAGGCCGGCCGTTCGGAGACCGCTCAGCGGTCCGCCAGTTCCCACACCGGGGCGGTATCCGGGCCCCACGAGGTGGCCGCCGCAGCGTTGCGCCAGGCCGGTGTCGTGGTGGTCGATCGCAGCGACGAACTGGTCCCGGTGGCCGACACGCTGCTCCAACAACCTCCACTGTCTGGAGCTGGGCGCATCGCGGTGCTGGCGGACGGTGGCGGTCATGCCACCATCGCTGCTGACGCGCTCCACGAACAGGGGCTGGCGCTGCCTGCGCTCTCCGAGGAGACCCGCAGCCGCCTCCGACGGTTCCTCCCCGTCGCCGCGTCGACCGCCAACCCGATCGACGTCGCGGGGGCGACCGACGGAGACCCCAGCGTGTTCGACCGCTGTCTGAAGGTGCTCGTCGACGACCCGGGGGTCGATGGCGTGCTGTGCGTCGGCTTGCTCGGTGGCTACGGCATCCGCTTCAGCGGCGACCTGAACTCGGCCGAGCAGCGCACCGTCGTTCGGATGGCCACGCTGGCCCGTGATCGGGGCAAGCCGTTGGTCGTGCAGAGCGCGTACGCCTACGAACATCCCCATGCTCACGACCTGTTGCGGGCCGCGAACGTGCCCGTCATGTCCTCGGTGGACCTCGCCGCGCGGTGCATGGCGGCGCTGCAGGAGCGGGGAACCTTCCTGGCCTCCCTCGGTGCACGGCCGTCGTTCGAGGTGCTCGCCCGTGCGTCGGGGGCCGAGGGGCAGCGCGTCCTCACCGAACCCGAGGGGCGACGCCTGCTGGAGGCGGGCGGCGTATCGCTCGGTTCGTGGCGGCTGGCGACGACCGCTGCCGAGGCCGCGGATGCGGTGGAGGAACTCGCGGTCCCCGTCGCGATGAAGATCGTGTCACCGGAGGTCGTGCACAAGTCCGACATCGGCGGTGTCGTGCTCGACGTCGAGTCGGGGGCTCGGGCGCATGACGCCTTCGAGAGCATCGTCGCACGGGTCAGCACGCATCAGCCCGATGCGCACATCGATGGAGTGCTCATCACCCCGATGGCTCCGGCGGGTGTCGAACTGCTGCTCGGTGCCGTGATGGACCCCTCGTTCGGCCCGGTGTTGACGGTTGGCGCAGGCGGAACCGAGGTGGAGCTTCGGCCTGACGTGGCGTTCCGGGCGCTACCGGTGTCGCGTGATGAGGCGGCTCGGATGCTCGAGCAACTCGAGATCGCGCCGTTGCTCGAC
>SKNK01000130.1 GCA_007120565.1 Nitriliruptoraceae bacterium
AGACCCGAACCAACGGCTATCCACAGCCGCAACATCGACCGTCGCGCGGCGGATCCTGGGTGGCAAGGTCTCGGGGAGCCGACCTACCGAGGTGTCAACCATGTCGAACCCCGATCGTGCCAACATCCTCGTGCCCACCGCCGAAGGCGCTCCCTACCCCGGTGAAGGCGTGTGGGCGGAACCGCATGACCTTCCCAGCGGGCTGTACCGGGTCGCCTCGGTCACGTGGCTGACCGACGGGGTGAGTCTCTGGGACATCGTCCGCTGCGATGTCGCCCGCGATGGCGGGCTCGTCGCCGTCGAGGTGGTCGAGCGGGCGCCCCACGCGACCGTCGCGTTCGGCCTCACCGATGCTGCAGCACCCGACGAGGTCGTGACGCGCCGGCTCGTCGAACTCGACGCCGCGATCCGGAACCAGCTGGGGCCGTCCCTCCCGGCTGAGGGCGGTCTCGGGCTCCTCGCTGTCTGTGTTCCACCCGATCGGCTCGGCGACCTCCTCGAGGTGGCTCTGGCCTGTTCAACCAGCCGTGATTGCGACGACCAGGAGCGGATCGTCGGTGACTGGTTCTGGCACCTCGTTACACACCCGGACTGGGCGACACCGGAGGTGCTCCGGGGGAGCAGGCAATTGCTCGATCGCGATCTCGACCCGCACGCATCCTGCAGATAGCAACCGTCCGCTCCGGCATCGCGGTCAACGTTTCAGACCGCGACGATCCGCAGGCCTGCGACCGCGACATGGTCGCGATCCTGGGTCACCACTGGGACATCGTGGGCGAGCGCCGTGGCGGCGACCCATGAGTCGTTCACCGGCATGCGTCGTCCCGCTTCTCGCAGGCTCACCCGCAGCCGCATCCAAGCATCCGCGACCTCACCGTCGATCGGCAGGGGCTCGAGCGAGAGCGCGGCGGCGAGGGTGGAGAGCCGCCGGTCGCGCGTCTCTACATCGTTGGCCACCAGGACGCCGGCCCGGAGCTCTCCGACGGTGATCACGGATACGGCCAACTCGTCCGGTAGCGAAGCCACATCGAGGGGGCGGTCGACCTCTCGCGCGATGAACTCGTCACGCCCGACCCACCGGGGGCGGCCCCGTAGGGGTGCCAGCACGGCCGCCGGTCGGCCATGCACCGTGATGGTGATCTCTTCGCCCGCCTGGACGCGCGCGAGCAACTCACGGGTGGAGTTCCGCAGTTCGCGTGACGCAACCGTCGCATCCTTGCCACGAATGAGCACCTTGCTCGGCGAAGGACTCGCCCCGTCCGGTCCGTCGGTTCGCCATGGCTCGCCAGCGCCGACCATCGATGGGTCGCGTAGTATCAGGGGAGGCCGACCGTGGCCGGGGCGGTGTGGATGACGTCGACCGAGGTCCTCACTGACGCCCGCCGGAGCCTGGAGCAACGGCGGTGGGGTGATGCCTGCGCCCAACTGCTGGCAGCGGACCACGAGACAGCGCTCGGACCCGACGACCTCGAGCGGCTGGCCATCTGCGCGTACCTGACCGGCGACGACCGGGTCTGTGGCGAGGCATGGGAGCGTGCGCATCACGGCTTCCAGACGGCCGGCGACGTCCCCCGGGCGGCCCGATGTGCCTTCTGGCTCGCCTTCGGGCTGCTCAACCGCGGCGAGGTAGCCCGTGGCGGCGGTTGGCTCGCCCGGGCGCAGCGGCTCCTGGACGACCACGGACTCGACACCGCCGAACGCGGCTACCTCGGCGTACCTGTGGCTCTCCGGGCCCTCGACGTCGAGGGCGACGCCGATGCCGCGTACGACATCTTCCGTGACGTGACTGCCTACGGCGAGCGGTTCGCTGACCCCGACCTGGTCACCATGGGCCGCCTGGGTCAGGGGCAGGCGATGATCCGCCGCGGTCAGGTCGTCGAGGGTGTCGCGCTGCTCGATGAGGTCATGGTCGCGGTGACCGCCGAGGACCTCTCGCCGATCGTGACCGGGACGGTCTACTGCGCGGTGATCCTCGCCTGCCGGGAGCTGTTCGACCTCCGGCGCGCGCACGAGTGGACCGAGGCGTTGCACGAGTGGTGCGAGGCGCAGCCCGGCCTCGTCCCGTTCCGTGGGCAGTGCCTGGTGCACCGTTCCGAGGTCCTCCAGTTCCACGGGCTGTGGCCGCAGGCGTGGGAGGAAGCACGCCGGGCGGGGCAACGGCTGTCCGAACCGCCCGGTCAGCCGGCGGTGGGCCTGGCCCACTACCAGCAGGGTGAGCTCCTCCGTCTCCGGGGCCGGTTCGCGGAAGCGGACCGCGCCTACCGCCGGGCCAGCAACGCCGGCCACGATCCTCACCCCGGTCTGGCGTTGCTTCGGCTCGCGCAGGGCCACCTCGACGAGGCGGTCGGCGCGCTCCGACGCGCCCTGCACGCCGTGTCGGGACAGCTCGCACGGGCGAGACTGCTGGCCGCCTACGTCGAGGTAGCGCTCGCGACCGGCGATCGGGACGGCGCGAAGGACGCGGTGGAAGAGTTGGGCCGGATCTCGGACGACCTCGACGCTCCACTGCTGCACGCCATGGTTGCCAACGCCGCCGGCACGGTGGCGCTCGAGAGCGGCGACGTCGAGGTAGCACTGGAGGCGTTCCGGGATGCGGTCACCCGCTGGCGGCAGCTCGAGGCGCCCTACGAGCGCGCCCGCTCGAGGGTCGGGTTCGGGCTCGCCTGTCGTGCGCTCGGGGACGAGGCGACC